>NZ_JAZKRK010000022.1:0-35583 GCF_036626455.1 Halodesulfurarchaeum sp.
CCGCCACTTCTTGCCGCAGTTCGGACACTCAGCTTTTCGAGCGGCCCCGATCGCGTCGTACTTCGCCAGCCTCGGCTCAGCTAACCGGTAAACAGATGACACAGAATAACACTTTAGAGCTTGGGCTGTGACCAAATACACGCAATCGCCTGACGTGAGTGGGGCTACCGCGGCGACGGGTTCCAATCGTAAAGCAAACCTTGCCGGTACTCCGCTTCAAATCGGGTAAAAGAGGGTGTGAATGACGTATAAAAAGTCCACGCCGTATGTCGAATACGCTCACTTCGGGAGCTGCATGGACTCGGCGGGAGTTGAACCCGCGGCCTCTCCCATGCCAAGGGAGTGATCTACCACTGATCTACGAGCCCGCATCCGCTTGTATTCCATTGCGGCCCATAAACGTCCCGATTCGATGGCAGCGAATACCGTAACCCTTTATTGGGACGGCTCACCTCCGCTCTTATAGGGAACGCGCGACCGCAAGTCTGACTCGCCGGATCTCCGGCTTGGGATTGCGGTAGTGCTCGACAGCAGCTGTCGAACTATCCTGCGGTTCGTGTCGTTCCAATCACCAATGGCACGAATGCATACCCGTCGTCGGGGTCAGTCCGGCTCTGACAAACCGGCGACAGACGAACCACCCGAGTGGAGCGACGTTGAAACAGACACAATCGAAGCGCGGATCGTCGAACTCGCAGAGCAGGGCGTCGATCCGTCCCAGATCGGGATCAAACTCAGGGACGAAGGCGTTCAGGGCACCCCAATCCCCGACGTGAAGACCGCGACTGGGAAGAAGATCACCGAAATCCTCGAGGAAAACGATGCCGAACCGGAGATCCCCGAGGACTTCCGAAACCTCCTCGAGAAGTCTGTAAACCTCTACGAGCACGTCGAGGAGAACCGCCAGGACCATCACAACAAACACGCGCTGCAGAACCTTGAGTCCAAGATCCGGCGCCTCGCGAACTACTATCGCGGCGATCAGATCCCGGAGGACTTCAAGTACACCCACGAGAACGCGAAGGACTTCCTCGACTGAAATGGCAACCACGGGGACAGCGACAGAATCACGGGACGCTGCCGATCTGGCAAGTGACCTGCACGACGCCGAACTCGTGCGGGTCGTGAGCCGCGCCGATGGTGACGGCCTCGCTGCGGCCACCATTCTCGGGGACGCACTTGCGGATCGGGATATCCCCCGCCATCTCTCGCTAGCCCCGTCTCGAAACCGTGTTGCCCCGCGACTCGAGGGGGACGACACCGCGATTGTCCTCGGCTTCCCGGACTTCGAACAGTCCTGCAACGCCGAATCCGCAGCTACGTGCGCGTTTGAAATGGCTCAGGAACTCGGCACGGACCCCGATCCTGGGCTGGCACTCGCAGGCGGCACCGTTGCCGGGGTTCGAGCACAAGATCCGGCCCTTTCGGCTGCACAGGACCGTGGACTTACGCAGCGACCTGGGCTGGCCATTCCGACGGCTGACATGGCAACTGGATTGGCCTATACGGGCTGGCTTCACGCCGAGTTCTCTGGAGATGAAGCGGCGACGAGCGAGTTTGTTGCCGACCTCGATCTGCCAGAGCCGATGAACGAGCGGGGGCACCGAATGGTGGCATCCGCCGTGGCGCTCGAGGCCACGGACACGCTACCGAGCGAGCGAGCAACAAAAGCGATTGCAAACGCTGTTGGCCCGCGAACCACACCGACAGCCTTTGAGACAATTGGCGGCTACGCAGACGTTCTCAACGCGGCTGCGAAAATGGACGCCGGGGCAGCCCTTGCATCGCTCCTTACCGGAGCGGAATCACGACTTCTCGAAATGTGGCAGGTTTACGGCGCGAAAGTGCACGAAGTCGTTGCCGAGCTGCCACAAACAGAGACACCCGTTCAAACGGCCACAGTCGAGGGGATTCCACCCGATGACGTGGCCCGACTCGGACGCGATTTTCGAGTTCCAGCGGATCAAATCTACGTCGAGGGCCCAGCAACGATCGCACTCGCGACTCGCGAGGAAACCGCGATCGAGACGCTCGAAACTCGTGTTCCGGAGGCAGCGGTATCCGGGACAAACACCCTCGCGACAGTTCGAACGGACGCAGATCTCGAAACAATCCTCACGGACACGGAGGCTGGACAATGACTCGATGCGCCACTATCAGGTCCACCGTCGACCGACCGGACGCGATTGCTGAGGCGATCAAACCGGATAACACGACGGAAATGGACACCGCAGTCGACGGAGACGCGATCGTCACCTCGATCGAGCGTGACTCGACCGCAGGGCTTCGGTCCACGGTCGACGATTATGTAGTCAACCTCACCGTTGCACTCGAGGTGGCCCGAACAGCGAACCGACACGCGACCAACGACGAACCTACCAACACATGAGCGACCGATCAGTATCCAAACGCAGTCAGGAAAAGCGGTGGTACACCGTCCTCGCCCCGGAGCAGTTCGACCGGGCCGAACTCGGGACCACCCCGGCAACCGAACCAGAACAGGTACTCAACCGAACAATCGAAACGACCCTCGGTGACGTGATGGAGGGCGGCGAGAACAACGTCAAACTCACGTTCCAGGTCACCGACGTCGGCAGCGACTCGGCGTATACAGAGTTCGCCACCCACGAACTGACCCGGGACTACAAGCGAAGTCTCGTTCGCCGCGGCTCGTCCAAGGTCAAGGCTGTCTTGACCCTTCGAACCGCCGATGACTACCGAATCACCGTCCATCCGGTCGCATTCACGACGAAAGTCGCCGACCGGAGTCAAAAAGAAGCGATTCGAGCGAAGATGACCGACCTCGTCACTGAGGCGGCAGCAGAGCGCACGTTCGAGGAGTTTCTGGACAGCGTCGTCCAGGGGCATCTCTCGAGTGCGATATATAACGAAGCCAAAACGATCTATCCCCTGCGCCGGGTCGAAGTCGAGAAGACGAATCTCGACGCCCGTCCGGCGGAGGTCCAAACCGAGGAAGAGACGGCGGCCGTCGGAGAGTAATCCACGAAGTGAAAACAAGTAAGGTCCCGGTGGTGTGACTTTCTTGTAATGGGGCCGCGAGTTCTCGATGCGCTCGATACAGCTGACGTTGTCACGGCGACTAATGCGGCGCTGGGATTTGTCGCGATCGCCGTCGCGCCGACTAACGTCGAACTCGCTGCACGAATAATCCTGCTCGCGGCTATTACTGACGCACTTGATGGAATCATCGCGAGACGTACCGGCGGTTCGGAAATCGGACCGCATCTGGATTCGTTGGCTGATGTCGCCTCGTTTGGCGTCGCACCCGCCGCGATGGTCATTGCACTGCTAACCCCGCTAACGTCGCTGAAGGAGTACGGTGCACTCGTCCTCGGGGCCGCATTTGTTTGTGCGGCCGTCCTGCGATTGGCGTTGTACACGACCTACGACACCGAACAACCGTCAACGCACGGAGTCCAGACGACACTCGCCGCGACGATATTGGCCGCGGGACTACTGGCCGGTGTGCCGACCTGGGGTGCCATTGGAGGTCTGGCTGTGTTTGGCATCCTCATGCTTGGCGATCGTGTCTATCCCGATCTCCGGGTTCGTGACGCGCTGATTATGGGCGCTATACAGGCTGCAGCAATCCTCTTTCCGGCGGTGTCCGGATCTGTTTTCCCACGTGTCTTGCTCGCATGGGCCGTGGCTTATCTGGTTCTTGCGCCCCGGTTGTATCCCGGACCGGAAGGGAAACGCTCATAGGAATTCTCCCGGAAGACGGGAATATGAGTGACGGGGACGAAGAGCCAGCGGAGACGGAAGCCGATTCAATCGTTGTGGCGTTCGAAGAACGACTCGAATCGGCATCAACCGCCGTCGAGGAGGCCGACACAGAGGCCGACCTCGATGAGGTCGAAGCGACACTCGAGGAAATCGAAGCGGACCTCGAAGAGACCGAAATCCCGGTTCCGGAACCGGAAGACGAGGACGAGGAACCCGACGATCCGGCGGACGACCTTGAAGATGAACTGTCGGACCTTCAGGACGCCGTCGATGAAAAGCGGGGGCCCTATGGCGAGGACGTCGTCGATGCAATTGACGACGTTCGGAGTACGCTGACCGGCACGCGGTGGGCCGAAGAGGGTGAGAGGGAACTCGTTCCCGGCGTGCAAGACTTCCTGGACGAGGTGGAGTCGATTCTCGATGCGGAGTTTGGGGAAGCGGTCCCGGATCCCGAGGAGTTGTCCGTGACCCTTGAGACGGTCACCGAGAGCGTCGAGGAAGCAGCCCTCGATGCGGACGAAGGTGCAGAGTCGATTGCGGACCTGCTTGAGGCCGCGGGCACACTCGCGGATTCCGTCGACACGTCGACAGCCTGGACGGACCTCAAAGTGCGGGAGCGACTCCATCGCGAAGGCTTCTACGAACCCCTGGAAGGTGCCAAGCACAAGGACTTCCCGCCGGAATGGTCGGCACTCAAAGCCTGGGAGAAGCAGGGAAACGTCGAGATGGTCGTCCTGCTACTGGACCTGATGGGGGATACCGATTTTATCGCTCGACATTGTATCGAGGCATTGGAATACATGGGGGACGAGCAGGGACTCGAACCGCTGACGAACCTCGCCAAACGGCGTGACCTCAATGCCATCGACGCGATCGGCAAGATCGGCGCGGAGGCTGGTGTTGCTGCCGTCGAAAGCCACGCGGAGTCGGGCAGTTCACTGGAGCTTCAGGCGCGCTCGCTGACGGCACTCGGTGCAATCGGTGACGAGTCTGCAACCGAAACGGTGGCAAACCAACTCGTCGCAGATAGTGACCGTGTTACAAACGCAGCCACACGCGCACTCGGTATGATCGGTGATACACGGGCTATCGATCCGCTGGCTGACCTCCTCGCTGATACGTCCGCGGACGCCTCGGTTCGGGCGAGTGCCGCCTGGGCTCTCGGGGAAATCGGAACCGAGTCAGCGCTTGAGGCAGCGGCTGACTTCGAGACGGCGAACTCGTACTTGATCGAGCAAGAGGCTGAAAAAGCCACAAACACGTTGGGAAGTGACGGGGAAAGCACAGAATCCGAGGCAGAAGACGAGGACTCTGAGACCGAGGAGTCAGCGGCGGAAGGCAACGAGGAAACGGCCGAGGAATCAGCAGACGAGGAGTGAGTCAGGTCATTAGAGGAAGGTCCCAGTCAACTGCAGGGCAAAGGCGACCCCAATGAGGACCGCTCCAGTTCGGCCAAAAGCCGTGTACTCCGTCGCATCGTCGGGTGAGATATCGACGCTGTAACTTTCGAAATCCTTGTCAAAGCGGACGTAACTGGGCAATTGGAAAAACTCGACGAAGAGTAACATCGCTCCAAGGACTCCGATTGCTGACCCGGCGAGTGAAAGTTGCGTCGCAATGTCCATATGAGGGCGAGGCTCTCGAATCATAATAAACCCCTCCGAACCTTTTTCCACGAAAGTCGGGCCACCCAACCACGTGTTCGCAGAAATCCTCCTCGTGTTTCTTCTGGCGACGGGGAATGCGCCAGCCATCGATGGGATCTATCCGGATCCCACGACCGTTGATGACCGTGGGGAGTTCGTCATTCTCACGGTTCCCGAAACGGCTTCGACCGGAAACCTGACTCTAACCGATGGAGAGGACACGGTGGATGTCTCGGGTGTGTCCTCGGCAGGCAAAGTCATAATCACTGATGACCCTGGGCCAGCGACAGCGGTGACCGACCACCCCATTCACCGTGTGGATTCGTTCCTTTCGCTGGCCAACGCCGGGGAATGGATCGCCCTCCGCAAGGGGAATCGAACGATCGAAAACGTCTCGTACTCACGGTCGAGTGAGGGTGAACTCTACCGAAACGGCCGGTTTGTGCCACCGGGCCGGAGTGACTTTCCCCCGATGTCGAGTCGGAATGTCACGGTCCGAACCTTCCTGTTGCCCGATCAACCGAAACCCATCACTGAGCTCTTTGACACCAGCCGAAACCGGATCCGTTTGGCCGGGTACACGTTCACCGATCCAGCGGTCACGGACGCGTTAATTCAGGCTCACAGGCGCAATGTTTCGGTCAGTGTGTTGGTTGAGGGGGGGCCGGTCGGTGGAATAACCGAACCACAGGTCGAACAACTCGACCGACTTCGAGCCGCGGGGATTTCGGTGACTGTCCTGGGCACGGACCGGGCCCGGTACCAATACCAACACGCGAAATACGCGATTGTCGATGACCGGGCGCTCGTCACCTCGGAAAATTGGAAGCCGGGGAGTATCGGTGGCAACGGCTCTCGGGGCTGGGCGGCGGAGATCCACGATCCGGCTGTTGCACAGAACCTGAGTCGGATTTTCGCCGCCGACAGGGGATTCGTGGATACCTCGCCTTGGGTAACAGCCCGGCCCAGTGACCCCGTCTCCGATAAGCCGGACACCGAATCCTATCCCAGCCGGTTTTCGCCGACCACCTCGACGGCCGAGTCTGTGACAGTCTTTGTCGCACCAGATAATGCGGCTGCCGGCGTGACCAGCATGCTCGAGTCCGCAACCGATTCGATTCGGATTCAGCAGGTGTCGATCGACCCCTCGGGCCGTCTCCTGAACGCCACGATTGGGGCCGCTGAGCGGGGCATCGACGTTCGAATCCTTCTCTCAGGTGCCTGGTATGTGGAATCGGAGAACCGGGCCCTGGCGAAAACACTCAGGCGTCGAGCTGACCGTGAGGGACTCCCGATCAAGGTTCGACTTGCAGAACCTCGAAGTCGATATGAACACGTCCATGCGAAAGGACTCATCGTTGATGGAGAATCAACGCTTGTCGGGAGTCTCAACTGGAATGCACATGCGCTCAACGAGAACCGGGAAGTCGCCGTTCAAATCGACGACCCGGAGACTGCAGCCGCCTTCGAGCGGGCGTTTATCGCAGATTGGCGCGGTGCAGCCTGGCGAGTTCCGTGGGGCACTATTGTCGGGGCTGCAGTCCTGCTGGTCTTCGGGGTGGGATATGCGAATCGAATGGCGACATTCGAAACGGGCTAGGGCGAGGCGGAGCTACTGAGTTTTTCGTCGAGTTCCGCGTCGGCCATCCGCTCGATGAGCGAAGTGATAACCGGTTCCCGCATCCCTGGCACGAACCGGAGACTTCCGACGACGAGATGCCCGCCGCCCGAAACGCCGGCCCCGGGTAGTTCGGCGTTCAAATCAGTCACCATCTCGGGGATATCAAGTCGCACACCGTCACTGCGGAGCACGGCGAAATCCGGACCGTACCCGACCGTAATGACCGGCTCACCGGTTTCCTCGACTTTGCGGTCGTGGAGTTCGCCTGTCGTCTTCCCGGGTGGCGGGTAGGTGAATCGGTGGGCAAACTCGTCGAGATCGATCCGATAAAGGTGGGCGCCATTGGCCAGGCGCTCGTGTTCGACGTGGTCCATCCCGGATTCGAGTTGATGGTCCATCTCCTCCCGCGCTCGCTTCGCAAGGAGTTCGACCAGGTCGCGATGGCGCCCTGCTTCGTCCTCGATGGCGAGAATATCCGTGACGAAATCACCGCCCGAGTTATAGCGGAGCATATATGCCGCATAATCAAGTGCCGCAACAATGTCATCGAGATATGCTTCATCGAACCCGGCCTCAGCCGCGAGTTCGAGATACTGCTCCATCGCGTCGGCTTTCGATCGATCCGCCAGACCGGCGATAGCCGGGACGTGATCGAGCGTTTCACCAAGCGATGGGTGAATCATCCGAGCCAACTCGACACTCAGCATGCCTGATGTGATCCGATAATCCTCACCGTAGAGATACGGATTGACGTGAGCGTCGACAAACGGCTCGATGGCGTCCGGATCGGGATGGTGATGGTCGATCACGAGGATCGGAATGTCGTATTCGTCGAGAGTCCGATAGGCCGGAGTATCCTCGGCCGTGCTCCCGTTGTCGATCATGAGCAACACGGGGAGCTTCTGACCATGTCGTTCCTGATCACCCAGGGAGTAATTGAGGTCCCTGGTGGCGTCCTCCATCTCGTAATATGGCGCCTTGCTGGGGAGCCGTTTGAGGAGGTGTTGCTGTGCCTCTGGATCTTCGTGTACATCTCCAATGAACCGTTCGAGTGCCATTTGGACAGGGGCGGCCGCGCACATCCCATCACCATCGGCGTGATGGCGAATGCGAATCGGTCGACCTTCGAGGACTGCCGCCCGAAGCTGTCGGGCCAGGTCGGTCAGATCGGACCGCATGTCAAGCAGTGGGTCCCACTCGATCGTGGGATCGACCTCGACTGGATCCGATTGAACAGCGGTCGCCGCTTCCAGTCGTTCGCCCACTCTTTTGCCATCCTCGCCCTCGAGTGCTTCAGCCGTGTCGACTTCGACTTGGACGCCGCCGTTTCTCGTTCCGACTGACCCGGATATATAGACGTGATCGCCTACGTCAATCTCGGGATGGGACCGGACTCCTGCTCCTTCGTAGGACGTACAGGGAACGATCCCGGTTTCGTCTCGAACCTGGAAGACTGTCGGGCCCCGGGTTTGTTTGATCTGGATGACCGAGCCCTCAAGGTGCACATGGTCGCCGTTTGAATCTTCGAGCGTGGTCACCACACTCCGGTCGTAGTCTGGGCGTTGTCCGACGAGTTGATAGTCCGTGAAATCCACCGGCTCGAACGACACGTCACCGCTCTCTTTGATTTCGGCCAGTTCGACGACAACCTCTTCACCCACTTCGTAGTCCGTTTTGAGGCTTGATTCGTGAATCAGCCCGGAAACGGCGGTTGAAATATCGACGAAAACGCCGTAATCGACGACACCATTCACGGTTCCGAGATAATACTCGCCTTCGGTCAGGTCGGTTAGCGAACACTCCGGGTCGAGATTGGACACGACGGGAGTGTCATCCGACTGGGATGACGCGTCACTCATTGCAAAGTGATAGGGTAAGGTGGTGTTTACCGCTTACGACCTGGGCACGGAGAAACCGCCCGTCCTGATCAGCGCAACGAAAGCCTAGCCCTTTCAATCGGCACCGAAGTCTTCGAGACCCGTCTGTCCGTTGCTCCCACCGACCGGGTCGATGATTGCAGGGGAATCGTTGGTCGGATCGTTGACGAGCGTCGAGATTTGGCGCGGCTCAAGGTCAGGATCCGGGTACGGTTGCAGCAGATCAGACGGGTCGAATCCTACATTTCCATCGAGCCACTGTGACTCAGACCCTGGCTCGAGAATGACTGGCATCCGATCGTGGATCGATGCGACGGTGTCGTTCGGTTCAGTCGTGATGATCGTGACAGTCCTCAGCGTTTCTCCGTTGTCCTTCCAGTGACTCCATAATCCAGCCATCGCAAAGGGATCCCCGTCGGTTCGGCCGATTCGGTATGGTTGTTTCCCGCCACGATTTCTGGCCCATTCGTAATATCCATCGGCGATAACGAGCGCGCGGCGGTTCTCGAACGCAGAGCGAAAGAGTTCGTTTTCCGCGACCGTCTCTGCGCGAGCGTTACTCGGTCGGGGTCCATCATCGACTGATTCGGCCCATTCAGGAACGAAGCCCCAGGTGTCAGCTGTGATGGTCTCCGGAGCTTCGTTATGAACGACTGCGAGGGTGTCCCCGGGCGCAATGTTGTACCTTGGTTCGTAGTCGTGATCGAACTCGGCGTTAAAGCGGCGTTCGATGTCGGGTTGGGGCGTGAAGAGGGACGTCCGCCCACACATTACCCGTTCGTTTGCTCCACGGAGTGGTAGTCGTTACGGCTTCACCGGGCCGTGCCGAATATTTTTAGGTACCGCTGTCCCTTATGCGGATATGGTCCCCCAATCAACCTCCTCCAAGTCGGACTCAAATCGGAGTCCCGTACTGAACGCGGTTATCGGCGGCATAGCTGGGGTGGTTTTGTCCTTCGTTCCGTTGTCTCCGCTATTGGGTGGGGGCATCGCTGGATATCTCCAGCATGGGGCCCGTGAAAACGGTCTCAAAGTCGGCGCGTGGGCTGGATTAGTTATGCTCGTGCCTTTCATATTCATTGGCGTTCTCCTCATGATGCTCCTGGGATTGGGTGGAATATCGGCGACTTATGGACTTCACATGGGGTCGACGCCTATTGCATTCGCTTTCCTTGGGTTGTTTCTGATCGGCTTATCGGCCATTTATACTGTCGGTCTGAGTGCACTTGGTGGGTATCTCGGCGTGTTTGTTTGGGAGGAGGTCAACACTGACGGGAGTGGCTAAGGGAGGAGGACCGTTGTGGGGCGGTTTGCCATGATTCCAGTGCCGAAGTCCTTTTAAATACTGAACGTCCATTCACCTGTATGCCAAATTCTGGAATCTCGATCTCTCTCTTTCGCTCCGACGTCTGTTGTCAGTTCCCACGGTTTTGGAGGAACCCCTTTGCTGGGAATTTGTTGCGGGCAACTGAGGGGTTTGTCAGTACGGTTTGGGGACCGCTTCGAGAGATGGCCTATATTGAAGCCCATTCGAAACGGGAGGGGTCCATGTGAGCAGTCGCGACGTCAATGTCATCGACGGGGCGCTGCTGAAGCCGCTGGTGGTCCTTTCGCTCCCGATTGTTCTCTCCCAGATGCTTCAGGTCGGGTACAACCTTGCCGACACGTTCTGGGTTGGACGCGTCGGCCAGGAGGCTGTCTCGGCGCTGTCCTACTCGTGGCCGCTCGTATTCTTGATGATCTCCATTGCAGGTGGCTTCACGGTCGCCGGAACAGTGTTAGTCTCACAGAACAAGGGGGCTGGACGCGACGAACGGGTAAACTTCGCAGCGGGTCAAACCATCGCGTTTGTGGTGGTCGTCGCAGCGTTTTTCTCGGTGATTGGCTATATTCTGACCCCCTGGCTCGTGGGCCTTATTGGAGCCACCCCGGGGTCGCTCGAATTCACTCTCGCGGTCGAATACACCAGGACGATCTTTGTCGGGGTCGTGTTCATGTTCGGGTTTTTCATCTTTCAGGCCCTGCTGCGGGGGTGGGGTGATACTCGAACTCCACTCTATCTGATGGCTTTCGGGGTTGCCTTGAACGTCATACTGGACCCGTTCCTTATCTTGGGCTTTCAGGGGAACGTCCTCCTGACTGCGCTGGGGTTCGAACAACTGGAGGCAACGCTGTTGGCAGTCACCGGTTTCGAAGGATTCGGAGTCCAGGGCGCTGCCATCGCTACCGTCTTCTCGCGAGGGGTCGGGGCCGTTCTGGGGATGTTCTGGCTGTTCTCTGGAAAAGTCGGGATCCACCTTTCGTTATCGGACCTCAAACTGGAGTTGGAGATGGTCCGTCGGATTATCGTGCTCGGCGCTCCCTCAAGCGTCGAACAGTCGACTCGAGCGCTTGGTATCACCGTCTTGACGGCTCTCGTGGCACTGGCGGGTGACGATGCTGTTGCCGCGTTGGGGATCGGCAATCGGCTGAACTCCCTCGTCTTTTTGCCGGCCCTTGGCTTGGCACGGGGGACCGAAACGGTCGTCGGCCAGAATCTGGGCTCGGAGCAAGTTGGCCGGGCGAAGCGAGCGGTCGGCTACAGTAGTGCGATCGTCGCCGGGGTCCTCGCAGTGTTGAGTCTCGTGGCATACCTGTTTGCTGAACCGATAACGGCGGCGTTCATTCCGGGCGAACCGAACGTCATCGCGATCGGAGCGGACTACCTGAAGATCATCGGGCCGACCTTTCTCTTCATCGGGGTCTTTCAAGTCGTCCAGGGCGCGTTTCGGGGCAGCGGTTCAACTCGTTTGGCGATGGTGTTCGCGATCCTCTCCCTGTGGGTGTTCCGTCTGCCACCGGCCTACATCTTGCTGGACTGGTTTGGGATGGGCGAAACTGGCGTCTGGTTCGCCATTGCACTCTCGAACGTGCTTTCGATGATTGCAGCCTCACTGTATTTCTTCCGAGGTACCTGGACGGAACGTGTCGTCGAAGATGAACCAGAGGATGGTGCGGGACCTGATCCCGAAGCGGACGGCGATGAAGCAATCGAACCCGATTCAGGTGGACCACATGAAGGTGCTGAGTCCGGATCGGGGCAGAGGGCCGATTCGCAGCCTGAGGATGGGACTGGAGGCGGTGGGTCACCTGATTCATCTTCTATTGACGAAGGAGCACATCCTGGTGAGGGTCAAGAAACCGATTGACTGCTCACTGAAACGGTAGCTCCATCCGTTTTCCACACTCGAAGTGACGTGAAATGAGCCACGTTTTTGGCACTTGACACCAGAAACCTGGGGTATGACGACTTCCATGCGTTCATTTTTTCGGGCGGGGTGGGAGCAACTCGTCCGTGATCTCCGTGCTGACAGATGGCTCCGCTATATTTTGCTGCTCTCGATTGGGCTTTCGGCGTTCTGGTTTTGGCATCGGATTCCGAACTTCGCTACTCGGGACGAGATCAGCCGGATCCTCGACGCGCTTGTTCCGTATGCCCGTGTCATCGAGGATCCGAGCCTCGAGAGTCTCCGCTCAGGTATTTTGTGGGGTCGTGTCCCGTTTGGCGCGACAACGTACCTCTATGGCATCGTTTTCCTCCCACTCGTCTTCGGCGTGCTCCTACTGGGGGAGGCTGACGCTTTCACGGCCCTTGCCTATCCTGCCGGGGAATTTGGATTTTACGAACCCTGGCATACCACGCCTGAATGGGTGTGGACCTGGAGTCTCTCGCTGGTCCGACTTCTCAATGTTCTCTTTGCGGTTGGAAGCGTCTATCTCACGTACCGGATCGGTGTCGAACTGGCTAACCGGAAGACCGGCCGCCTGGCGAGTCTCGTCCTGACGCTCACCTTCGGATTCCTCACCATCGCTCACGAAGGGGGCGAGGATATGCCTGCTGCGTTTTTCCTGTTGCTTGCCGTCCTCCTCCTGATCCGATACGTCCATCTCGGTGATGGCCGGTTTTTCCTGGCCGCAAGTGCGGCGGGCGGACTCGCGATCGGGTTCAAACTGACCGCAGCGCCAGTCGTACTGGTGATAGGTCTTGCCTACCTCCTCAGAGCGGCAGATGGGCACCCCAAAACGGTGCTTGCCAATCCTCGTCCGAAACTGGTGGTTACAGGGGCTCTTGTTGGATTGGTAGTCATTCTTTTCAGTTTTCCATCGACTGCCATCGGGCGCTTCGACCTGGTGCTAGAACGGATCTTTGGTGGTTCAGTTGGACGGGCGACGCATACGACTGGTCCAGACGCGCCGATCCTCTGGTGGTTCCTCCGAGGGTACTTCAGTGCACTCGGCTTACCGTTGTTTTTCGCGTCGGTTGCCGGCGTTTTGGCGAGTTTGTGGCACTTGCGACGACGTCCGGTTGGCTCAACGGTCGCGGTGCTGGTTCTTGGCGCATTGGGTAGCTACATACTGCTCTTTTCGGCCTGGCACGATTTTCGGGTACATCATTTGCTTCCGACGTTTCCGCTCCTCGCAATTATCGTGGGGTGGTCACTTTCGAGGTTCCAAGATCGAGCCCCAGCGGTCGGACGTCTGGCGATAGCGTTGGTACTGGTCACTTCAGCGGTGTATGCTGGAGTTGGCGTCGCCGAATATGCCCATATGCCCCGGGACCAGGCAACAGAATGGCTGGAAACGAACGGTGATGAGGACGCTGTCGTCGAGGTATATCGCCGGCATATACAGGACACGGCGATACCGCATTCGATGAACGTTACACACGCATATGGTTCGCATGGCACCGACGAACGGCTGGACCCCTGCCCGACATATATCCAACTGGGGTATCGGGATCTTCTCTATCGTGCCGAGGGGACCTACTACCGGAACGGGCCGGTCAAAGCTAACTATCTTCGAAAACTCCTGGACGGGGAGTATGGGTACGAAATCGCCGCCGAATTCGGGCCCAGGCCACCGAATTTTGTCCCGGATCGACCGATGCCAGGAAACTATACCGACCTTCTTCGACTCGGAGTCGTTCCACACACCGACCAGTACGCCGACGAACAGGAACTGGCCGAGAACCAGTACACCGTGATTCTGGAGCAGACAGGTGAGTGTGACCGATCGCGCTATCCGCCGTTTTAGTCGGGAGCGAGCGAAGAGAGGTCGAGTCGAGCGGCCGGAATCCATCCGATTGCAGCCGGGAGATAGATCCCGAAGATCCGATCGACGAACACGACTGGGACGATGACCGCACTCGGGACACCAAGTGCAACAAAGACAGCCGTCGCCGTTGCTTCGGTGACACCGACTCCACCCGGCGAAATCGGGAGGAGCGTCACGCTGTAGCCAGTTACCAGATACAGGGGAAGTAACACGAGCGGCTCGAACTGCACACCGAACGCCTGGAGCATGAGCCAGACCCGAACGGCCGGAGCGAACATGAGCACGACACTCCAACTGACCGCGTATCGGCCCCAGACCCGACGGTTCGCTGCGAGTTTTTTGAACGCCAGTGTCGAGGCTTCGGTGAAGTCTGTGAGCCCGCGGACCCAGGCCGCCAGTTTCGGACCGATTCGGGGCAAAGTGGCGAGGAGGTTCCCAAGCCAATCGACGACCGGATCGAGGATTCGAAGGTTCGATCCGGCGAAAAGGACCAGACTGCCTGCCAAAAGATAGAGGCCAGTGGAAACCACAAGGAGTGTCAGCCACCCGACCGAGAGCGCTCGGGAGGAAGCAATGGCGACGAGACCGGCTGTCGAAACCACACCGTAAAGCACTGCGTAGATGCCCGTGTGAACACCAGAGACGGCAGCGGCGTCTGCATACTTCATCCCGGTTTGACTCCGGATGACAAATGGCGCCGCCAGTCGACCGGAGAGTCGGGATGGGAGGAGTTGATTCACGAAATTAACGACGAGCGAAATGCTCGCCACAGAACGCAATCCGACTGATTTGATTGGATGAAGCACAGCCGTCCACGTGTCGAATTGGGCGAAGCCCCCAACGAGACTGACCACGAGGATCAGCGCAATCGTCCAGAAATCGAGGGTCAAGAGCCGGCTGACCGCATCGATGACGTCGATCTGTTGGAGGACCCATCCCAGCGCCAGGAGCGCGATGAGGTACTGTGCGATCGTGATCGCGACCTGGCGCGGAGATCTGCTGGTCACCTTTCACCCCGCTTTGAACCTTCGGCGCTTCCATCAACAGCTCTTACTCCGCCATCTTGGAGCGCATCTTGAGCCGTGATAAACGCGAAATCGGCATCGAGAATCCGTTGAACAGCACGTCGCATCCACTGGCCTGTATGCCAATATACCCGTCTCGGAACGCCCTTGATTGTTGGCAAATCGACGAACTCCCACGGGTGAACGTAGAGAACCGGTGTCACTCCTTGCCGGGCGAGCAGTTTCATCCCTAGGATGGTGTAGCCCGGACCGAAAAACCGGAGCCAGGTTCCTGTCAACGGCAACCGGATTCCGGGCATCACATTCACGGGAAGTTCGGCCACAGACGACGGGGCGTCTGCCTCGACCGCAGTGGCCGGAGCCGGTTTTTGGAGCGTATATTCGCCGCCGTACCAACCGGGTATCGCCCTGCTGGCGACGACACTGGAATCGTATTCGTAGCTCGCTGCCCCAAGCATATCAAAATGGTCGGCGCCGAAATCGAAGGCTGGAGCCCGAAACCCGGTAACCGTGGTGCCAGTGAGGGCTTCCAGTGTTTCTTTGGACCGTTCCAGTTCCTCCAACCGCGTAGATGGGTCCAGTTCGGTGAGCAATCGGTGAGTGTGGGTATGCGATCCGATTTCGTGGCCATCGGCGGCGAGGTTCTCGATCACCCCAGGATGTGTCTCGCCGACCGATGAAACCACAAAAAAGGTGGAGGAGACATCGTGTTCTGACAATTGTGCCCGGAGAAATTCCCCGCCATCAATGCCGATAGAGCCGTTTGGAGTGGAGCCAGTTGCCTGGCGATACGCTGGCGTGTGCGAAAACAGTTCGAAATCGACTGAAAGTACGGCTTCCGGGGGGTCAGTCATCCCGGTCCTCGAGGTCGGCTTTCAAAAGTGTGACCGCTTCATTGAGGCGGGAGACTTGTTCGTAGAGACTCGCGATCCGGTTGAGGAGGTAAATAACCAACACGAACAGCGTGAGATTGGCGATGACGAGGATGGCCCGGGCCTTCAATTCCAACCCCAGAAGTGTCGCGATGACCTGGAAGAAATCCGGAAAGAGGGAAACGAAAATCAGGCCAGCCCCGACCAACAGTGAGGTGATGAAAATCGCCATGTCTTCCCGGCCCCGTCGGACCATGCGATACCCGTTCGTCAGGAAGCCGATTCCAACGAGAAACGCGACGAGGTTGACGACAGTGTATTCGACCATGGTTAGCGAAAGAGCAGCACCCGAAGGGCAACGTCGGTCATTCGAAGAGGGTACAATACGAACGTTTCGAGGGTGAACTGTGAATCCCCGTCGCCTCGGGTCGGGATCTCCGTCGAGACCTCGACGATCTCGAAGTCCCGCTGGGCTGCTTCCAGGGTCTGTTCGACTGCCCAATGTTTGTCCGAGTGGTGTAAAATCGATTCGAGCGCCGAGACACGATACACTCGAAAGCCGCTGGTTACGTCCGTGATTTCCACACCGCCGAGCGTGTTGACCATTTCGGTGAAAAACCGAATCCCCAGTTTGCGCACGAACGAATATTCCCGATAACTGTCGTTCAGATAGCGACTCCCAATGACCATGTCCGCGTCAGTGGCCGCATCGAGAAGACGGGGGATCTGATCCGGGTCGTGTTGGCCGTCGGCGTCGACCTGGACGACGAAGTCAAAGTCCTGTTCGATTGCGTATCGATACCCCGTTCGTACTGCCCCGCCGACACCAGTGTTGAACGCGTGCTTGAGGACCGCTGCTCCGTGGTCTCGTGCTTTTCTGACTGTCTCATCTGTCGATCCGTCGTCGACGACCACGACACTATCGACGTACTGTTCGGTCCCGTCGATGACAGTCCCGATGGTCTCGGACTCGTTGTACGCGGGAATGACGGCGAGGCTCCGCACTATGTGGGAGACCGCGATGCCGTCACTTATTTGTTATGCTCCGACAACTCGGGTCTGGTTCTTCCAGGACGAAAGGAAATTGAGGCCACATCACAAGTGTCCGATAATGACACGGACATTTGTCGTCGGTCTCGACGGAGCGAGTTGGCGATTGCTCGAACCATGGATCGATGCTGGTGAGATGCCGAACCTCGAAGCGCTCAGAAACGAGGGGACCTGGGCTGGCACTCGGAGTTGCCTTCCGCCTGTCACCTTCCCGAACTGGAAATGTTATTCCGCCGGAAAGAATCCAGGGAAGTTCGGCGTGTTCTGGTTCGAGCGAGTGGACCTCGAAGCCGGTCAGATCGACGTGATGGAGGGGGGTGACTTCGAAACGGCCGAACTCTGGGATTACCTCAATGATGCCGGTCAGTCCACAGGGGTCCTCAACATGCCCACGATGTATCCACCCCGGAACCTTGATGGGCCAGTTGTTTGCGGCGGTCCTGATGCCGCCGAAGGCGAATATAGATCTATCGACAGCGGGTATACGTCCCCCGCCCACCTCGAAGCCGAGCTCGAGTCTCGCTTTGACTATCGGGTCCATCCTGATCCACTCCTATCGAGCAACGAGGAACGTGGCGCGGAGGTCGAGGCCATACTCGAAGTACTCGACACACATTTCGAGGCTGCCCTGTCGCTTTTCGAGGAACGGGACCTCGATTTCATGCATCTCACCTTGTTCTATCTCAACGTCCTGCATCACTTCTTCTGGGACGAAGAACCATCCAAGCGTGCCTGGCTGCTGGTAGACGAGTGGGTGGGGAAACTCGCGGCACTCGAGGACACAAACGTCGTTCTGATGTCCGATCACGGCAGCGCTCCGACGCAAACGGAATTCTACGTCAACGAGTGGCTGGTCGAAAACGGGTATCAAACTCGCACCCGGACGGTCGAAGACGTGTTACAATCCGTCGGTTTCGATCGAGAAACGGTTCTGAGCGTCGCCAAGCGAGCGGGGGTCGTCGATACACTCGCCGCGTTGGTGCCCGAACGGGTCCAGCAGTTGGTGCCCCAGGCAGACGGGGTGAAACGACAGCGAAAACTTGAAGCGATTGACCTGCCGCAGACCAAAGCGGTCGCGAGTGGACAGGGCCCAATCTACCTCAATTCGGATTTCGACACGGATCCGGTTCGGGAGCAGTTGATCGCTGACCTTGAGACTGTCGAAGACGAGCATGGCCCCCTGTTTACCGCTGTACACCAGGGCGAAGACCTCTACAGTGGGTCGTTCGTCGAGGATGGGCCCGAAATCGTCGTCAACCAACGCCCTGGGGTCCATGTCAACGACGGAATAGGGGGCGGGGAAATACAGAGCGGACCGGATCGTTGGGCGGCCGAGAACACGCCGCATGGGATGTTCGTCGCCAACGGTCCTGATTTCGAGTCTCATGGAGAACTCGATCGCATCAGCATTCTCGACATCGCCCCGACGATTCTTGCGGCCCATGGCACGGATATTCCTTCTGACATGGACGGAGACGTATTGGACGTCCTTCGCGAGGACCATGACGTGACGTCCAGAGAGCCGATTACGCTGGCTGATCGGAGCGGGAGTACGGGACAAGACACGGTCGAGAAACGGCTCCAACAACTCGGCTACATGGAGTGAATACATGTATCCGTAAGGACAATATTCTTGGCCTGCGTACCATTCACATATGGCACCGGAAACAACCGACCGTATTGACGAACTCGAAACGCGCGTCGAGGAACTCGAATCGGTACGAGACAAACTGATCAGTGCCCTCAAGGCCACGAATACCTACGCCTGGGAATGGGATCTTGAAACCGACACGGTAGATCGCTATCCGGCTTTCGAGATGTTGTTCGATGTTGACGCGAGTGAACTTGAACCGATTTTTGAGAACTTCGTCGAACGGGTTCCGACAGGGTACCGTGATGACGTCGCCGAGGCATTCGATAACGCCATCGAGGAGGGCACTTCCTACCATGTGCAGTATCCGTTGAACTTGGCGTCCGGAGAAGTCTGGCTCGAAGGGCAGGGGGACGTCGTTACTGACGATGCGGGGGACCCGGTTCGAATCATTGGGACCACCCGACAAATTCCAGAACCGGAAACCGAACTCTAACTCGCCCCCCAAGGTCGAGTTATAGTCAGCAGCCGTTTGAGTTACACCGAGAGCCGGACCGTGTCTCAGTCTTCGGATTCAGCGGCCGGAGTCAAATCTGGTTCGTCTGGAATGTCGGTTTGAACCCTCTGCCCCGGATCAGTCATCGTATAGAGAACCACAGCAGCTAAGAGTAGTGACTGCACCCGGACGCTAGTCACGAACCACGAGCGTGGTTCGAGGTCCGCTGGATTCTCGTAAGTCGGCCAGAGCAGGAGCGTTTTCGCACCGTCGATCACCGCCTTTGGGAACAGTGTCCCGACGATTCCCGACAGGAGGAGGACGAGCTTACATCTCATAGTAAGATGTTACTCGACCGCAACTGAAAGTATTATGCCTCTCATTTAGGGTCCTTGTCCGAGCTGAAGTCGGGATTTTAACAGGGTCCCAATTAGGGGAATTGATCGCGGTTGTAACTGTCCGACTCCATTTCGCAGTTGCCATCGGCGTCGATAACGAGCCGTCCCGAGTAGCCACAGGTTCGGGAACTGTTGTACTTGCAACTCGTGTTCATACAATCGACGGGTTTCCTGTTATCACCGATACTCATATACCATGATTGGGTAGCTACCATCTTGAAAGTCGGTGTGTGGCGAAGTCATGAAGCCGGCCACGAGCGTCAAGTGTGCAATGCAACGGGACACACTGTCCCTTGAATCGAGGCAAACGGTCATGACCCTCCCGTCCGGAGTTTATTATATGTATGAATCGGTTATCGTGGCCGTCGATGGGAGCGACGACGCGAGACGAGCCGCCAGGACGGGGTTCGCACTTGCTCGGAAGGCCGGCGCCTCCGTTCGGGTTCTGAACGTGCTGGAGCGGTCACTCCTGGACGTGCTCAGATCATCTTCAGATCGTGATCAAATTCGTGAGGAGCGAATGGAACTCCTGGCCGAATTCGAGTCCGAAGCGACTGCGTACGGAATCGAAGCGGAGACTTCGCTTCTCGAAGGCAAACCATCAGCCCAGATCGCGGCTGTGGCGGAGGATGAGCCAAATCCCGTTATTGTTCTCGGCCGGCAAGGCCGGTCGACTGTCTCTCGAAAACTCATGGGTGGGGTTACAGAGCGGGTGCTCGAAGCCGGTGTCGCCCCGGTATTAGTCGAACCGGCCGACAAATCGCGGTCCGAGCCACTCGAACTACGGGAAATCCTTCTTCCGACCGACGGGAGTTCAAATGCAGACAGAGCGATTCCGCATGGGGGTGCACTCGCAACCGAAACCGGAGCGAGGGTGCATTTGCTTTCGGTTCTCGACCTCCAGCGAGCAGGTGGCGTATTCAACGCAGGCGGGCTCAAAGCGGAGTTCGTCGAGCATCTTGAATCAGAAGTTGATGATATTCTCGAATCTGCAGTGACAGCCGTAGCCGATCAGGCACCGTCTCTCGATGTCCAGACGGTCCGACGGAAATCAACGAATTTTGACGGTGTGTCCGGAGCCATCGAGACCTATACGGAGACCGAAGACATTGATTTGGTCGTTATGGGCTCTCACGGGCGGTCGAACGTGTCTCGACAGGTCCTTGGAAGTGTGACGAGCACCGTGTTGCGGTCTGTGGATGTACCTGTGTTGGTCGTTCCAAGAGACGTGCAGGCGTAGGATTTGCAAATAACCCGCTTGGGACACTTCCCCTGGAATAGGGGGGGGGGGTAAACCGGCCTTTACTCCTCGGCGACTTGATTGCCGGCCCGTTTGCCAGCGTAATCCTTCCCGAGATAGTAATTGATCCACGAGGAGGTCCCTTCGAGATCCCAGTCGGGCGGCGGGATATAGGTTTCTCGAAGCTTTTCACGCGCTTTCTCGACACCGCTATCGGCCTTCAATTTGCGGTATGCCCGGACGTACACGCACTCGTCTTGTTCGGGATAGACCTCACAATATCCATCATAACTGCCGCCACAGGGGCCGTTCCGTTCGTTTTTCGGACACTGTGACATTGGGCAGAGGTAGGCCATATCGAAGAGGGCACAGTTCCCACACTCCTGGCAGTCGTTCGAGATGGTCTTTGCGACCCGTTCGAAGCCCTCGTAGGGGCCTTCCATCCAGGTGTCATCGACCTTCTTCGCCGTGTATCGCATTGGCCCGAACAACGCGCCATCTGGCTCGAACATCACCTCGTGGGCCACCTTGAACCCGCGATATTTCAGTCCTTGACTCGGATTTTCGGGCAGTGGCGCGTGAGACTCGGCGTTGAGTCCGGTTTCTGGGTCCCGCTCGTAGTAGTAAAATCCGTCCTCCATCGGGTACTCGAACTCAGAAACGAGGTCTTCCCACTCGGATTCGAGTTCCTCGCCCCGTTCGATGATGTATTCCACGTCTTCGTAGTCGGCACGGTGGCCGCCGACGTGGACCCCAGCAAATCCCATGCCTTTCATGATGGCATACATCTTTGCGGCCCGCTCGATCATCGCCTGATGGGGATCGTCGCCGTCCTGTTCGGCTTCGATTTCTTCGCGAAGTTCGTCGGTCACGATGGCTCCGGGAATCCGGTTTTCGTTCATTGCTCGAGCCGAACCCGAATCGAGGACATAGAGGTTCCCGATGACCGGAACATCCAGGTCCTTTTCATCGATGTACTGGATGAGTTCGTGGAACTTGCGGGCGTCAAAACCAACCTGGGGAATGATGAACTCGGCACCTTTCTCCACTTTCATCTCCAGTTTCCAGTACTGGGGAATCAGCTCAGCTTCGAGTCGTTTGAACGGCGAGACGACCGCGCCAGGGAAGAAGTTCGTCTCGTTCAGCTCGTTGTGGCGACCGTACGCGTCATCGAACTCGTAGCCGTCGTTGAGTTCGGAGACGAAATCGAGCATCTGGACGGGATCGAGATCGTAGACGGCCTTTCCCTGGCCTTCAAAAGCTGGCCCCTGGTGGTCACCACTCATCACGAGAATATTGCTGATGTCCTCTCGTTCGAGCGCGTGAAGGAGCGCTTCGATCTGATTCCGGTTCTTGTCTTTGGTCGTGAAGTGAACGAGCGGTTCGATGCCTCGTTCTTTGAGCTTCATCCCGAGGTAATCCGCCGACAGTGCTGGTGTCCCCCCTGGGTTGTCCGTCAGCGACACGGCGTCGACAATATCGCCCTCAGCGGCCGTTGTTGCATCTTCGAACACTTCGTCCTGTTGGGGTTCTTTTGCACCACGACCCGGAATAAGCTCCCATGTGACTGCGAAATCATCCTCATCAACGACAGCCTCTTGGAAGTCTTGGCTACTCATTGGTCCCCCTCTCGCAAGAAGTACCTTGGCCGAGCCGGTTCGTCAGTCAGGCGCCCCGACCGCTTGCTCGATGTTCGGCATCGACGCGTAATGGTCATCGCAATAAACCCACGTAGACGGTTTCTAATCTTCAACGTTTCTATAGTGCTATGAGAATGGGAATTCAGGATACGATGGGTTATCGACCGAAACTCGGACTCGAATCAAAACGTTGATACAGGTTTGACCGAAGGTTCAAACACTGTCATGGCTGTAACTGACCTGCTTGCCGTGTTCTCCGCGGAGATCGAACGAAAAGATGGTGACTACGTGATTTCGATTCCCGAACGCGAACTCGAGGTGGGCGACCTCGATTCGAATGCTGTCTATCGCTTCGGCGTCTTGGACCCAGTCGAGTCGTCGGAACCGGCCACCAAGCCCGAGTCGAACCGCTCGACGCCGCCAGTTGATGAAGGTGATACCCTCGAAGTTGAAATCGACTCCAAAGGTGAGGAAGGTGACGGGATCGCTTACGTGGAAGGTGGCTACGTGGTCTTCGTTCCAAACACCGCTATCGGTGACGTGGTGACGGTCGAAGTCGTCAGCGTCGGACCGCGATTCGCCCGTGCAGAACCAGTCGCAGGAACACCGTCGGATTCGGATATCGAGTCGGTCTAGGTCGTCGGCTCAGATTTTGTCGGCAGTTCGATTTGAACCCCCGAGAGCGGTGGCGCTTTCAAGACGCCACCGGTCGCCGCACTCGTCGCCATCGCGGCGTATTTTTCAAGGACGCCACTGACTGATTGCTCTGGCACGCTCCAGTCCGTCGCCCGGTCGCGCAGTGTCTCAGTTGGCACGTCTAACATAAGCCGGCCGTCGTCGACGTCGATGCTAATCGAATCCCCGTCTTCGACGAGTGCAATCGGGCCCCCGGCAGCAGCCTCGGGACTGACGTGACCGATTGCTGCGCCTCGTGTTCCACCCGAGAACCGGCCATCCGTGATCAGAGCTACCTCGCCCGAGAGTCTGGGCGATCCGCTTACTTTCGAGGTCGGTTCGAGCATTTCGGGCATTCCAGGGCCCCCACGTGGTCCCTCGTACCGGATCACGATAACGTCTCCAGGTTCAATAGCTCCCTCATCGAGGGCCGCAAGCGCCGCTCCCTGGGAATCAAACACCCGTGCCCGCCCCTCGAAATGATGCATCGATTCGTCCATCGCCCCGGCTTTGACGACTGCCCCGTCAGGTGCCAGATTCCCGTCGATGACGGCGAGACTGCCTGCCTCGTGAACTGGGTTGGTGCGGGATCGGATGACTGTGTCACCCTTCGTTGCCTTCTCGATCCGGTCACTGATCGTGCGCCCCTCGATAGTGTCTCGACCCTTGTGCATCTCCGCAGCCAACTCGGCCATGACTGCAGGGACGCCTCCATCGTCTCGGAGGTGTTCCATCCGCCAGGGACCGGCCGGGCTCATGTGGGCCAGATGTGGGGTTTCAGCGGCCAGTGACTCGAAGTCCTCGAGCGTGATGTCGAGGCCCGCTTCGGACGCGATGGCTGGCACGTGTAGCATCGTGTTGGTGCTTCCGCCCAACGCGAGATCCACTCGAAGCGCATCTTCGAAGGCCTCCTGGGTGAGTAGATCGGACGGCCGGATGTTCTCCTCGACGAGTCGGAGCACTTCGGCTCCGCTCTTGTGGGCGATCTCCCGCTTTTTCTCATCGGTCGCCCCGAAGGTTGCACATTCCGTCCAGGAGAGACCCAGGGCTTCGGTTACACAGGCCATCGTATTGGCGGTAAACATGCCCGCACAGGACCCTTCACCCGGACAGGCCGAGCATTCTAGGTCGTAGAGTTCCTCGTCACTGAGTTCGCCTTCCTGATGTTTGCTCACACCCTCAAAGACGGTCACGAGGTCTGCGGGTTCGTCTTTGAAACTCCCGGCAGCCATGTGGCCGCCGGTGACGACGATGGCGGGGATGTCCAATCGAGCGACGGCCATCAACATCCCTGGGACGATTTTGTCACAGGAGGCCATTGCGACGAGTCCATCGAACTGGTGAGCGTTCGCCATCAACTCCACCGAGTCGGCGATCGTCTCTCGGGATGGGAGGCTTGATCGCATTCCTTCGTGTCCCATTGCGATGCCGTCGTCCACGGCGATCGTGTTGAACTCGAGTGGCGTCCCACCGGCCTCTCGAACACCCTCTTTAACGTGAGTCGCGAGTTCGTCCAAATGAACGTGGCCTGGGACGATTTCGTTCCAGGAATTTGCCACCCCGATGAGGGGTTGATGAATCTCTTCGTCGTCAAGTCCTGCCGCACGAAACAGCGATCGGTGGGGGGCCCGATCGACACCCTCCGTCACCGTCGCACTCCGCAGGTCGGTATCCTTCTCGGTTGTGTCCGGCATCCGTTTCCGGTACATAATCGGACACCCGGCATCCTTAACGCGTCCGATGGGCGCGGGACTTGCGCTGCGACGCTGACATTCGTCACTGACGAGCTATAGTGAGCGACGCCGATATACGGTTTCAAGAGCGAAAAGGGCGATTATCCCACCGACTAAGAGCATCGCACCTGGTTCGACCAAGAGGTTACCGAGCGAGTCCATTAGCCCCGGACTTGATGCAGCGGCGTCTTCAGTTGTTTCCATGATCATCATATCCCCACCGCCACCCGACTCGCCGGGAGAGATTCGCGAGCCAAGTGCAAACTGCGCGAGAACGCTTCCGATAGCAATCGTCGAGATCCCACCCACCATTCGTTTGAGCCGGGACTCCATTTCGTCTCGTTCTTCTTTCCCTTCCACGACAACCAGGGGATCACTGGTCGGTGCAAACACTGACATTTCCGCCCCCTTCTCGGAATAGCGGGTGCCGACTGCTTCTATGAGATCGACTCCAGCGAGCTTTTCAATGTGGTAATGCACGTTCTGGAGCGAGGTGTCCGTCATTTCAGCGAGTTCTGATGGGGTCGATGTGTCCTCGTAAAGATGTTCAAGCATTCGTCGCCTGGTTTGGGAAGAAAGGGCCTCGAAGACCTCGTCGACATCGGTGCCGTCGAGTGTGAGGACTCGTGGCTCCGGTGAACCCGTCGCATCGCCCGTTCGAATTTTGGTGAGCGGACTCGACATTGGTGATAGATGGACAAAGGCGTTCAAATGGTTAAACCTTCATCCGTGGCTCAAACGATCATTGTATCGACTGGATGGGTGAGGCCGACCCCTCAAATATGTATTGTAGCATCTGTTCGTGGGGGTTGCAAGCGTTTACCGGTGCCAATATGACCCTCGCGCACATCTGTCTGCAGAGAGATGTTTCACTACGATCCGGTTCGGCCGTTCGACGACCGTCCGTCGGACTATCTCGAAACAGGGCATTTCTGGTTGCGCGAGTTCGTCACGGGCGGGGTCTTTGCGTTCACAATGGAGTCCTCAGGGTTGTTGTCAATGCGGGGTCCCACCGGTGAATTCGAGACTGAGGCTCCGTGGCCGTATCAGCGGGCCGTCGAGGCAATCCGGGATCGATTCGAGCGGGATCGGTTTCGAACCGAGGTCGATAGCGTCTCGGATTATGACTTTTTCGTACTCGCACCACTTTCGCTGGGAGTCGGGTACGACTGGACAGAGATACCACCAGTGTTCGGCCTGGCGATTTGGGACGATAGCGCGAACTCGTTTGTATCCATAGACGTCGCGGAGCGGGTGTTCGAAGCGGTTGGGCTCTGGACCATCCCGACAGTCGACCGTGAAGTACCGGCTCGCGAACTCGGTGCGGGACCGGAATTGATACCGAAGTCGGCGTTTGCGGACAGGTCGGCAGCGGGGATTGTCGTATTGAAAAAGGGCGGTGTGGCGGTATCGATACAGGGTTCGGATTTTGACTCGGTCACGCGGGTTCCGCCGACACCAGCCGGCAGTCCTGATGATTTCGAATCGTGGCTTCAAGAAACCGTCCGAAGCGATTCGGTGGCACCACTCCTTTCGGAACCTGACCGGCCAATCGATGCCTGGGCAATCGAATCTCTGGCTACGGATGTTTCGGCCGAACTCGCCCGTCGAGAATTTGATACAATCGGGGCCCTTGCACAGTCCAGGCCCGAACAGTTCCGCAAAGGGATTTCCGATCGGCTCGTTGAACTTCGCGAGTTTTCCGCGACGTAACCAGTTTTTCCCGCAAGACTTTATCCCGGGGTCGTTAAACAAGGCCAATATGGGCATCGACGACGTCGATGGGACAGAGTACAGTGATTCCCTATCGACAGAGACGGAACATGTCGGTGATATGGAGGAGGACACATCGGAACCGGAGTCGACCGGACCCGGAGATGAGGCGGGGACGTGGCCGGAGTTATCGGACATCCGTAATCGGCTTGCAGTCGCCGGTGAGACGGCGAGAAACGTGGATCGGGCAGTTTCAGCGCTGATCGAGGGGAACGTTCCGGTTCGGAAAGGAACATACAATTGGACCCATTTCAAATGGGAATATTACTACGACGAGACGGGTGCGCCACCTCTGGACGAGGAGGGGCAAGTCGAACCATTCGACAAAACCGACCACCTCGGGTTTGAGCCTGACCAGACCGAGGACGTATTGAGCCTTGGCGAATCGAAGGCCTCGGTACTCGAGGACCTCGTCGATGAGCGAACCGTCGAGGTCCAACCTGAACTCGACGAGGACGCGTTTTTCTCAACTGTTTCAGGGGCTACGACGGTGACCAATCGGTATGATCTGGAACGGGCGGTCACGATGGAAAAAAAGACCCACTTTCTGGAAGAGGAGCGCTACTGGGTCAACAAACCGTATTCTTTCGTCGTGATCTTTCATTCGCGGAAGGAAAACGAGAAGAAATACTATCTCGTGGAACCATACGAAACGAGTGTCGAGACCGATTTGCGCGTGTTTCTTTCCGAGAAACTCCGAACAGCCATCAAATACGCCAAAGAAGAGGTGGCAATCGGCGGGTCGGACAAGGAGCGCCGTGCGGTCATCGAAGGGGAAACGGATCGATTATTGAACCGATACGATTTGTACGACACCTCGACTAATGGTGAACTTTGGACAAAAATCCGTTCGAGGGTTGCCACTGGAGAGTCCGGCGGGTTCCTTGGCGGACTGGCAGACCGAATCCTTCCACCGAGTGGGACCGCACAGGATGATTCCGATTCGCTTGCTGGGATTGCAGCTCGACCGGAACCCGCGATTGTCGCGGAGAACGATCCGAAACTCACCGAATATCAAGTCGAGAAACTGCGGTACCGACTTTCCCGGGACTTTACGGGGTACGAGCGGATCGACGGGATCAAACACGACATCAATATCGAGGACATCTCATGTGATGGCTACGAGAGCCCTGTCTTTGTCTACCACACCGATTACGAGCAAATCATCACGAATGTTATGCATGGGACTGAGCAATTGGACGACTTCGTCGTCAAACTGGCCCAGCGTTCCGGGAAGGGGATCAGCAAACGGCAACCTCAGGTCGATGCAACGCTGCCGGACGGGTCACGGGCGCAACTGACACTTGGAACCGAAGTGTCCGACCATGGGACGAATTACACGATCCGGCAGTTCAAGGACGTTCCATTTACGCCAGTGGACCTGATCAATTGGAAGACCTTTTCGCTGGAGGAAATGGCGTTTCTCTGGCTTTGTATAGAGAACAACAAATCGCTCCTCTTCGCCGGTGGGACCGCCTCCGGAAAGACGACGAGTCTGAATGCAGTCTCACTTTTCATCCCATCCAACGCCAAAATCGTCTCGATCGAGGACACCCGCGAAGTCGAGTTGCCCCAGCGCAATTGGATTGCGTCGGTTACTCGTCCCTCGTTCGGCCAGGACGAAGCTGGTGATATCGACGAGTTCGACCTGCTCGAAGGCGCGCTTCGACAGCGACCCGATTACATAATCATGGGCGAGGTTCGGGGCGAAGAGGGTCGGACGCTCTTCCAGGTGATGTCGACCGGGCATACGACATATACGACCTTCCACGCGGACAACGTGAGCGAGGTCATCAAACGGTTTACGACCGACCCGATCAACGTCTCCAAGACGTTGTTTACGGCCCTCGATTTGGTTTCGATTCAGTCCTCGACACGGATCCGTGGGAAGAAAGTTCGTCGGAGTCGGAACATAACAGAAATCAGACGATACGACACTGAAAACGACGAGATCAATGTCAACGATGTCTTCCAGTGGCGACCTGAAACGGACTCGTATCGGAGTACCGCAGAGTCGACCACTCTAGAGGAGATCAAGTTCGACCGCGGCTGGTCGGAAGCCGAACTGCAGGAGCAACTTTTCAAGCGACGTGTCATTCTGGCGTATCTCATCGATCGGGGTCTCGATACGTATACTGAGGTTGCAGCGACTGTGCAGGCCTACATCAACGATCCCGAAACCCTGCTCACAATTATCGCGAACGACGAACTTGAAAACGCACTCGAGGATTTGCGCGAAATCGAAAGTGTCTTGATCGACGTCGACCCCGAAACCGAAGAGATGGTTCCCCGTCCTGACCCGGACGAGGCCATTCTCGAAACCACTGAAGAGATACTTGCGGAAGCAGAGGACGAATTATATCCCGATTATTGGGGAGAAAAAGCGGAGACGCTCGTGGAATTGCTTCCGGGAATTGAGAGTATCGACTCGCCGGTCGCAGATGATCGGGAGTCTTCCGAACAATCAGCCCAATCGGAAACCGTGGACCGAGTATTCGACTGGGAGGGGGACGGGACTGAATGAGTGCCCAAACTACCCACCTGGGTGGTCGATCCGAACGCTTCGCCGACTTGTTTTACCCGCTTTACGAGCGGATTTTCGGTGAGGAGTCGGAGTTCATTTCGGATTTGGAGCGCAAACTCGCCGAAGCGAGAATGGAGGAGACTGTCGAATTATATGTTTCGAGAGCGCTTGGCTACGGGTTTCTGGGTGGACTGTTTCTCTGGATAGTTGGTCTCGGTCTCGGATGGCTTCTGTTCGCAGGCGGTCTTATACAGGCAGACGTGTCGATCGGATTGCCAGTGTCCGGGCCAGGGATGGCGTCATTCATCGAGGCAGTCAAACTCCCCGGCCTGATTCTCGGGACAGGGTTGTTTTTCGGCGCGATCGGTTTTGTCACCGGATTTGGCATCCTCGTATTATTACCGTACTCTCGGTCATCCGGGCGGAAGCGAGAGATAAACATGTTGCTCCCGGACGCTGTGTCGTTCATGTATGCCCTTTCCATCGGTGGGCTCAATCAGCTCGAAATTCTGGAAGCGATGGCGCGTGCCGAGGACACCTATGGGGAGGTCGCCCTCGAATTCCGGACGATCGTTCAGGAGACCGAATACTTCGACGTCGATTACCGAACGGCGATTCGGCGCCGGTCGATGGAGACCCCAAGTGACGACCTCGCCCAGTTTTTCACCGACATGCTTTCGATCATCAATAGTGGCGGGGACATGGCCGGCTTTCTCGAGGACAAAAAAGAGACTCATATGCGAACGGCAAAACAGGAACAGGAGATGACCCTCCAGACCCTCGAACTCTTCGGCGAGATGTATATGACACTCTCGCTGTTTCCACTCCTGTTGATCATCGTACTCGTGGTGATGAGCATGCTGGGTCAGTCCCAGCAGTTCCTCCTTTTCGGCACCGTCTACCTACTTTTGCCACTGGTGAGCGCTGCGTTTCTCGTCTTGGTGTCGACTGTCAAAGAGGACGACCCGGGCAATGGCTATCTTGATTTAGAGGTCGTCACCGAATCCGAGGGAACGAACAAAACGAGTGGTGCCTCGTTGCCCGAAAAAACGGATACGGCCCTGTTTTCCCGCATCAAAAGTCGGAGTCGTCGTCATTCAGTCGCACATTTCTTCAAACATCCACAGTATTATTTCCGGGAGCAACCGCTTTTGACGTTACTACTTACCGTACCAGTGACGCTGTTAATCGTCGGCAACGGGGTGGTTTCGGGGACCCTATCAACGTCGCTCGCAGGGTTGATCGAAAACCCGGTCGGGACGACGTTCATGTATGTTTTCCTACCACTTTACGTCATCGGGATCCCTCTCACGATATTTTACGAGTGGAACCAGTACACGAGAAATCGAATCACGGGAAAGCTTTCCGAGAACCTTCGAAAACTCTCCAGTGCGAACGACACCGGACTCACGCTTCTCGAATCCATTCGAACGGTGGCAGATACGTCGACAGGACGACTTGCCGACGAGTTCGACGAAATGTACGCAAAAGTGGCTTACGGGATGACACTTTCTCAGGCACTCGTCGAGTTCAACAACAAGTATCATGTGCCAAGGCTCGCTCGGACCATCAATCTGGTAACAAAATCTCAAGAGGCCTCAAGTAGAATTACGGCGGTGCTTTCGACTGCGGCCCAGGCGAGTGAAAACCAAGACGACATCGAGCGCGAGCGGACCTCTCGGGCTCGCATGCAGGTCGTCATTATTATGATGACCTATCTGACGTTGCTTGCGGTGATGGTCATCCTACAGGTCGAGTTCCTGGAGGTTCTGGCGGGACTGACGAGTCAGGCGAGCGAGACTGGTGGGTCAGCTGCCGGTGGAACGTCCTTTGGCGCAAGTGTGGACGTCGCGTTGCTGGAAATGTTGTTCTTCCACGCGGTAACCATCCAGGGAATCCTCGCGGGATTCATCTCGGGGTATATTAGTCGTGCGCAGGTCCTATCCGGGATGAAATACGCCGTCATCCTCCCGACGATAGCACTGGTGGTGTGGGCATTTATATGACCAACCGGGGCCAATCGACGTTGGATTTTCTCCTCGGGGCGGTGATCTTTCTTATCGCCGTCATGGTCGTTGTTGCTTTCATTCCGGGGATGCTCGATCCGTTCACAACTGGTTCGGAATCACATCCAGTCATTGCTGATCGGGCCGTCTCGACGCTGGCGACGGAGGAATTGGCTACGGAATCCCAGTATATGGCCTCGGAATCGACGGTCAATGACGTGTTCACTCAAAACGAATCGGAACTCATCGCGACGCTGGGGCTTCCGGATTCGATCAGACTCAATGTCACCATGGATAATGGAACCGGGAGGGTCGGAGAGGTTGGCCCGTCACCACTATCGTCAAGGTCAGCCACAGCGGCATGGCGTGTCGTCGACTATCGAGGGACACCGGCGAATGTGACCGTCCGGGTGTGGAGATGAAACGAACCGAACCATCCCGTACCACCGAGAGCACACGCGGGCAAGCACACGTCCTCGAAGGGGTTGTGGCTGCATTGCTGATCCTCACAAGTGTCATCTTTGCGCTCCAAGTGACAGCCGTCACTCCATTGACAGCGAGTACGGCCAACCAACACTTGCAAACCCAAGGTGCCGGGACGGTCTCTGGGCTCCTCGTCGCCGCCGAGGATCGGGGGACGCTCCGCGATACGGTTTTATATTGGAACGAGAGCGCGAGCAGGTTCCACAAATCGGGTGCGGAGGAACAGTATACGGACAGCATTCCAACAGAATTCGGTTCGACGCTGGAATCGACAGTCTCCCCGAAAGGGCTGATCTACAACGTCAACGTCCTTTCCGTAAACACTGCCGGCCAGGTGGTAGAACACCAAATGCTCCATCAGGGGCAGCCGTCTGATCAAGCCGTCAGTATCACCCGGAGTGTAACGGTGTACGACGATGACAGGCTGCGAGATGTGAATGAGTCCCAGATAGATCAGACGGTCAGCAATTCGACCGGCTATTTCGCCTCAGAGGTGTCTGAGGGGCCGCTTTACAACGTGGTTCGAATCGAGGTGGTCGTATGGCGCGTGTAAATCGAGGAGTGTCGACAGTCGTCGGATACGTGCTGAATCTCGGCATTGCGACAATTCTGGTAACCGGATTGCTTGTCAGTGGCGGGGGATTGGTAGATGACCAGCGCGAACGGACCGCCCGGTCGCAAATGGATGTCATTGGCAACCGGATCGCGGCCGACCTCGAAACGGCTGATCGGCTCCTCAGAACCGGGAATGGTTCGGTCACTGTTCGGTCTGACCTGCCACCGACCGTGGTCGGAAGCCAGTATCAGGTCGACGTCGTCGCTTCGAACGGTACCGCGATACTCCGAGTGGAAACGACCAGGCCATCGGTGATTAGAACGGTTCCAGTGCGGAACGTCACACCGGTTCAACCGGTGTCCATTACGGGTGGGGATCTCATCATAGATGGGCGCAACGGGTCATTGGAGGTCACTAATGGATAGAGCTGTTAGTGATGTTCTTGGCTATATTCTCATCTTTTCGTTGATTCTCAGCTCCGTTGCTGTCGTTACCGCCGGTGGATACAGTAGTCTGAATAGCGTGCGAGATGCCGAACGCTTTGACAACGCCCAACGGGTCTTTGACGTGTTGGATGAGAACGTCGACGATCATCTCGAAACGGGAGTGACGAGTCGCGGAACTGAAATCCGGCTCGCAGACGCCAGAATCGGGTTTGGTGACCCAGTAAAACTCAACGTTACTGTGAAAGGGTACGGCTCCAATCAGACGACGGTCGAGCCGCTTTTATATACTCAATCGTCGGAGCGAGAAATTGCTTACAGTGGCGGCGCGACTGTCCGGACCGACCGTGGCGCTTCGATTATCAAAAATGACCCACCCTTCCGGATCGGGGACGAAACGATTGTGACATTCGTCGAGACACGACCCAGGGATTCGGGAATCAGTGGCTCCGGTCGTGTCCTTGTTCGAACGGAACTGTCAGCTGACTCCGTCCACGAATACACCGGTTCTGGATCCCCCTTGGATGTCACACTCAACGTGACAAGTCCTAGAACCAGTGCCTGGGAGCAGTGGTTCGAATCAGAAACCGATGGGAACTGTACGGTGGTTGGAAACACGGCTTCCTGTACCTTCGAGACTGAGACACTCTACGTCCGAACCGTCGCGATAGACGTTTTCCTTCAGTAACTACTCGGATGTCTGCTGTTGAGCGAGGGCTTGTTCGAACGTTTTGGCCGAGAAAAGCCCTCTAACCTCAGACTGCCCGATCGAATCGATCAATTCCGCTGGTGGTCCTGAAACGAGCATGACGCCGATCTCCGGAGCCGTTTGATCGATAGTGAGAGAGTCCCGATCCGCCGCAACCTCCTCGAATGCCGTCGCGGCTTCGGAGAGGAGTTCGGATTCCGTTGAGTACAGTTCCTCTTGGGCTTCAGTTTGATTGATCGTCCCGTTTTGGACCTGTGTGACCAGTTCTTCCTGTGCGGCTTGCAAGGCCGCTTCGTCTATTTCGAGTGCAACGGTGACTGTTGCAATCTGTGCAACCGTTCCGTCCGAATCGGCCGGTGCATCGTCTGATGTTGGAGCGGAACAACCCGCTAGTGATAGCGTTGCACTCGTTCCCGCAAGTTGGAGGAAACGGCGGCGGTTGGTACGTAAATCCATCGTCGAATCGAAGACTGTCCCGCCAGAAAAGCGTTCTCAAGTGTGTCTTCTCGGTTACAGTATTGTCCTCGAGCAGGAACGGTCGCTCGGAGGCTTTAACCCCACCGTCGGTCAACAGATAGAGGAACGCCAATGGATGAATGGACACGTGGATTTGCGCTACTATTGGTTTTACTCTCTGTGGCTGTGGTTTTGGGTCCACTCGCGTCGGCGGCCTCTGCACCGACAATTGCTGTTTCGGTCAACGGGGACTCAGTTTTGGACGGCGACCGTATTGTTGTTCCTGGTGGAAACCTGTCCGTCGACGTGACCGGCAACGAGACGATAACGTCTGTTGTCATTCGGGTCGACGATCAAGACCTCATTGATACGGCTCCAAATGCGACCACTTACTCGACGACCCTTGATGATGTGTTGACGGCCCGTTGGAATACGGTCCAAGTAATCGTCAAAGACGAGGCAGGCGACCTAACGACACATCAAATATCCGTATACAAAGATACCTTACGTCCGGATATCGGGCTCAAAAGTCCATTCGAAGTCGATCCGGGATATCAGTTCCCGACGGTGAAGACCTATAGTAAAGCGGATATGGAGGTATCTGGCACGGTTGAGGACCGGTCCAACATCACTGCGTTTTCGGCAACAGTCATCGGTGGGGGACGGAGTGTCGAAACGACGACGCTGAGTGATGACCGGTTTTCGATGAACACAACATTAGTCCCAGGAAACAATTCGGTGGTTCTTAGCGCAACTGACGAGTATGGTCACCGAACGTATCGCAGTACCAGGATCGAGGTGACTGACGAGGACGAACCGACGCTGTCTATCACTGATTGGCCGGAGATAACCGAATCAGAGACTGTCACGCCGACTGTCAGGGCCATTGATGCGGTGGCCGTTCGCTCGGTCATGTATCGGATACCGGGACAACCCGAAAACAGACTGGTTGAACCGACATCCAAATTACTGGATGCAGGACGGACGAATATAACCAGAACTCCGGTTCTCGAAATCCACCGGCCGGGAACATACAACGTCACATTCAACGTCACGGATTATGCGGGGCAGTGGACTGAGGAAACGAAAACGATCCAATACGATCCCGTAACGGCGGCGGAACAAGTCACACCGGACATTCGAGTGAACGAGGCCCGTTCCGGGTTGCTCAATGACTCCCGATATCGACTCAACGCAACCGTGGCAAACGGGTCCGTGACAACCGTTTTTGTCGAGTCGGAACACCGATGGGATGGGATACATTTCCACGAGACGATGTACGACGGGACGAACGTGTCGGAGTATAGTATTGAAGAGAACGTTGGAATCGAGTCGGGGCAAAACGAGATTACAATCGAAGTCACGGATGCTATGGGCAATCTCCACGTTCATCACTTCGCGGTCAATACGACGAATGCATCGACGTATGTTCCCCCAACGACAGAAAACCCAGCGACCACGGAACAGGACGAATCTTCACAGGATACTGCGACCGAACCCACGACGGCCGGTGTAACTCGAATTTCGGTGACCGAACAGACCCCACTCTCACCGAATACTGAAACGACGGCATCACTCTCTTCTCTGTTGTCGATCCTGGCGATTGCTTCAGGTGGAGTATTGGCACTCACCCGACGGAAAACATAACGTGACACATCACTCCACGTTGTCAAGGGTTTAGCTTTCGATCTACTATCTAACCCGCGCAAGCCGTGCAACTTCCACCACAATTTACCGCGAACAGCGCCCGAAAAGGCATGCCACGAGGAGGGCTGGGTATTCCTGAACAGCGACGAAAGTAAAGTGATATAATATAGTGGCAGCAGTTAATTATGCTAATAACTTACCCCATTTCCTCAAAAATCTACAAATTAAACCGTCTGCTGAATAGAACCTCTAAACCTTGTTTAGCCGATCAAATTCAAGCA
>NZ_JAZKRK010000023.1:0-32852 GCF_036626455.1 Halodesulfurarchaeum sp.
AAAATGCGTGGGACCGGATTCGAACCGGCGAACCCCTACGGGACAGCGCCCTCAACGCTGCGCCTTTGACCTAGCTTGGCTACCCACGCGAATCGACGCAGCCGAGGTTTGCCACCCACCAAGTAAAAGGCCTTCTATTCGCCTGTTTTCTCGGCCAAATCACCAGCCCGCTTACCTGTCCAGAACTGGCGTGGTGACGTCTCGATCGGTTGTCTCGCCCTCGATATCGTAGGGATAGTCACCGGTCACACACCCCATACAGAGGTCGGACTGCTCCGTCCCGATGGCCGATGCCACGGCTTCGGGGGAGAGATATGCCAGACTGTCCGCGCCGATGGCGGATTCGACACCCTCTGCATCGTTCTCCGCGGCGATCAACTCGTCCCGGTCGGCCATGTCGATCCCCATGTAACAGGGGGCCGTGATCGGCGGCGCGCCGATCCTGACGTGGACTGACTCCGCGCCGGCATCCCTGAGTAAGTCGACGAGCTGTCGAGATGTGGTCCCCCGAACGATGCTGTCGTCGATCAACGTGACCGACCGATCCTCGACCGTGCTTCGGATCGGGTTGAGTTTGAGTCGGACCGCCCGCTCGCGGGCCTCTTGAGTGGGCATGATGAACGTTCGACCCACGTAGCGGTTTTTCATCAGCCCCTCCGCGAATTCGACGTCTTCGGCCGCCTCCTGATAGCCCGAGGCGTAGGCTCGGCCAGAGTCCGGCACTGGCATCACTACGTCGGTCTCGACCCCGGCTTCCTCCCAGAGCTTGCGGCCGAGTTCCCGCCGGGTTTCATACACCAACTCACCGTCGATGACCGAATCCGGGCGGGCGAAATACACATACTCGAAAAAGCAGTTGGCGGTCCGGTCGGGGCTGAGGAGTTGGTATGCGTCGAACCCGCTCCCGTCCTCGGCCAGGACGACCAATTCGCCGGGTTTGACGTCACGAACGACCTCGCCGCCGAGCGTGTCGATCGCCGCACTTTCACTCGCAATGACGTTTCCGCCGTCGATTCTGCCGATGATGAGCGGTCGGTTGCCCTCCGGATCACGAATCCCCATCACCGTGTCGTCGTGCATGACGGTGAGAGCATACGAACCATGCAAGCGCTCCATGGTCGCTTTCACTGCTCGAACCAGATCCGATTCGAGCAGGTTGCGCGCGAGATCGTGGGCAATGACTTCCGTGTCGCCATCCGAACTGAAGGCATGGCCCTTTTCCGCGAGTTTCGAGCGTAATGCGGTGGTATTCACGAGGTTGCCGTTGTGACTCAGTGCAAGTGACCCGGCTTCGAAGGAGACGGTAAACGGCTGGGCGTTTGACTTATCGACGCTGCCGGCCGTGGGATAGCGAACATGGCCGACCCCCGAGGAGCCGTGCAAGGTGTCGATATCGGTCTCGGTGAATGCCTCGCCGACGAGTCCCATCCCGACGTGTTCGTGTTGTTGAAACCCGTCGTGGGAAACGATACCGGCTGATTCCTGGCCCCGGTGTTGGAGCGCATACAGTGCGTAATAGGTCGGGAGCGCGGCCTCACGCTCTTCAAGGCTCACCCCGACGACGCCACATTTCTCGGTAGGGCCTGTGCGTTGGGGATCGGTGGCCCGGCCGGATGACATGCTGAGTCATAACTGGAGGGACGGTAAAAACGCACCGGGAACGTGCTGATTTCCGCCGCTTTTCCTCGGAAAGTATACACAAACGTGGGTAGAAAAACCCCTTCCCGCAGTCGTCCGTTCGGTTACTCGCCGGCTTTCTCTTGCCAGGCGTAGTCGCGACGTTTGGCCGACGTGCCAAAGCCGCAACTCGAACAGACGCCTTTCTTCACGTGGTAGGACTTCTCACCACACCGTCGGCACTTCACGTGGGTTTTGGTGTTCTTTTTACCCTGACTCGGCGTTCCGGATCCAGTCATAGCTCTATCGAAACGACGTTATCGCCGCGTATAACCGTTGTGTCTTCAGCTCCGGCCACCACGAGGTTCATGTGTTGGTCGTAGCCCTCGAGGACGCCGGTTATGGTCTCACCACCCTTTAGCGAGACCGTCACTGACTCCTCCAGCGTGTCCTCCAGAATATCGAGAGGTCGGCCACTCATACGCTCGCAAACGTCTTCTGTCGCATAAACGCACCGAAACCGCTTACAGACTCACGTCGAAGTCAGTCCGATCCGCCGACTGCACGGCGGTTTCGACGGCGACCTCGGCTGCCGTATCGAGGTCTTCCAGGTCGATCACCTCGACTGGCGTGTGCATGTACCGGTTCGGAATCCCGAGGTTCAGACTCGGGGTCCCACCACGCTGGGTGTAGAAGGCGTCTGCGTCCGTGCCTGTCCGACGACCCGATGCCTGGAGTTGGACTGGCAGGTCCACAGCCGAGGCGGCGTCTCGGACTGCAGAAACGACTTCCGGGTGATTAGCCGTCCCGCGACCGACGACCGGTCCTTCGCCAAGAGCGACGTCATTGGCCCGTTCGTTGGGGTAGGCAGGGTTATCCGAGGCATGGGTGACGTCGACTGCGATAACCGCGTCAGCGTCGATTTCTGTCCCGACCATCTTTGCCCCCTTCAATCCGAGTTCCTCTTGGACCGTTGCGACCGCGTGCACGGTCACGTCGATGTCACGCTCGATAGCGCGGCGGAGCGCTTCCGCGGCCACCCAGATTCCGGCCCGGTTGTCGATTCCGCGGCCTGCGATTCGGGTGTCCGCGAGTTCGTGGAGACCGACGGCTGGAATCGCCGGGTCACCGACTTCGACGAGTTCTTTTGCGGCTTCTTCGTCTTCGGCACCGATGTCGACGTGTTGGGCAGCGATATCCGGAACTTCCTCAGCGCTCGAGCGATCACGGAGATGGATTGCGGTTTGGGCGATCACGCCGTTGACCGGTCCGTCGTCGCTTTGAATCTCGATCTGTGTTCCCCGAGAGATGGTGGCATCCGAACCGCCCACCGGAATAATTCTGAGGAATCCCTCGTCGGTGATGGCGGACACGGCATACCCGATCTCGTCTGCGTGGCCCGTTACTGCGATCGAGACGTCACTCGATCCCTCGTGGGTTGCGACCGAATTGCCATACGAGTCAGTCGTTACCTCGGGCGCGAACTCGGAGACGTACTCGACCCACGCCTGGAGTGCTGGCGTTTCGTACCCCGAGGGACTTGGCGTTGCGAGCAGCGTTTCGAGGAAATCCCGTTGAGTGCGTTCCATACACCGATTCGATTCCGGAGGGATTTGAAACGCCCGGTCATTCGAAGACCAGCCCAAAGGCTATCGTTTTGCGGCCCGGATCTAGATCTATGGGACTCCTGGATATCCACGTCGACCAAATCGAGTTCGAGACCGTCCCGAAGTTCGTCCTCTTCGGTGGATCGGACCGGGACGAAACACGTGACACCTCAGCATCGGTCACGACCACGCCAGCAGGGAGTCTCCCCGTGTCCCTGACCAAAGTCGTTGCCGTGTCCCTCGTGGCGACCGTCATCGCGTTCGGGGTGGCCTGGCTCAAAGGGTTCATCGACTCGCAACTGAATTTGAACTGTTAGCCGACCCACAGAGGTCAGTCGAGGGGATCGTCCTTCTTGTGGAGTGGCGTCGGGAGCACCTATTCCGTGAGCAACACGGCATCGACGTACCGATCGAGTTCTGCCATAACTCGTCGTTCCTGGCCGATTTTGGAGGTAACGCGCTGGTTCATTCCGCCTGACAGCGTGGCCAACAAAAACGAGGCGACCTGGTCTTCGTCCACGTCCCGAAACACTCCCTCCTCGATGCCATCTGCGAGTATTTCGACGAGTTTGTCATGCACGACCTGGTCGTTGTCGGTGAAATGATCGCGAAATCGGTCGTCATGGGCTGCCTGGGCCCGCAATTCGACCATCGCACGCATGAAATCCAGGGATTCATCGCCTGGCGTCGAACTGAGTGAGTGATCGAAGACCGTCTGCAGGCGCTCATCTGCAGGTTTGGTCGCTGTTCCTGGGACCGTTCGCTCGAACTCCTCGAGCATGTACGAAAGGAAGTCCAACAACAACTCGTCTTTGCTATCGTAGTGGTGATAGAGGAGTGATTTGCTCTTCTCGAAATCGTCGGCGATCCGAGCGATTGTCAATCCGGCGTAGCCGTGTTCACAAAGGGCCTCGTAGGTGGCCTTCATGATGGCTTCTCGCGTGTCCTCGGGGTCGTCGAGGAACGAGTTGCTGAGGACCATTGGTGACTGAATATTCCATCAACGCGTTTCAAGTTATTGGTTACCAGACCGCCGGAAGGACTTCCTTTCTCGACCCAGTAGCGAAGATATGAATCCTATCGGGGGTGTCAAGGCAATACTCGGGGCGACGGGAGACGGCGGTGTCGATTGGCCTGCGGCCGGGGACGCGGCCCGGGATTTGACCGACTCCGGCACCCTCGAAATCTCAGCACCCGTTCGTGAGGGATACGCGAGGGACATCAAAGCCGCACACCGTGAGGTTTCGGCGGTCTCCGGCATCGAGTTTGCTGTTCCTCGAACCCTCGAGGTACAGAACCGTCATCACTGGATCGATGGAACCCTCGAAACGCTGGAACTGGGATTTGAACCGCTTGCGAACGTGGGCGGATCGGTCCCGGCCGTAACAGGGCCAGTCAACACGGCATCGGTGGCTGGCTCGGTCGCGTACCTTTCGCGTCGGGTACTGGGGCAATACGACCCCCACCTTTTCTCTGATGCCGGCGATCACGGCCTCTATATCGTTCATCCCAACATTGTCGCCGGGGCAACCGAACTTTCGGTCGATTTCGACCGGTTTCGGCGCTGGATCGCGTTTCACGAAGTGACTCATGCAGCAGAGTTCGGAGCCGCTCCGTGGCTGCGTGGGTACCTCTCGGATCGGGTGCAGGCGATCGTCGCCGAACTCACGCATAGCTCCGTGCCGCGCCAGCCGTACCGGGAGTTGAACCGGGCGATGACAGCCGTCGAGGGCTATGCCGAACTTCTCATGGACGAGGCCTTCGACGAGCAATCCGCTGATCTCCGGCGGAAACTCGACGACCGTCGGGATTCAGGTGGGCCGTTTGCGCGACTGATCGGCCGACTGCTGGGGCTCGAAATTAAACGGGAACAATACGAACGTGGCCGGGCGTTCTTCGAGGTGATCGAGTCCCAGCGAGGGGTAGCGGGCGCGAGCCGGGTCTGGGATGATCCATCATACCTTCCCCGGTCGGCGGAACTTGAGACGCCTCGTCGGTGGCTGGATCGGGTCCCACAAGCGGGCGGAGCCTGATGAGAGCGACATTGTTTTTGGCCCGGGTCACCTCCCACTTTTCGTGAACTGTCGGGGCGACGTTCGGACCGTCGGAGAGATCCGCACAGTCGCTACTGGGGGCAGGGACCGGGACGTGGCCACCGTCAAGCTATCGGTTGACGGGGAAGACGTTCGCCTCTCGCTGGTGGGAAACTGGGCCGAAACCGCCTCGATTCTCGAACCGGGCATGGAACTGCTTGGGACCGATCTCGAATCCGATAGGGACAAATTGCGGACGACTGAGTCCTCACGGGTGGTCGTCGAACCGGAGTTTCTCGTCGACGTCACTAATATCCGATCCTGGGTGCAATGTCCTCGGCTGTACTATCTCAACAAGATCGGGGGGTTGCCGCTCAAATATCCCGTGACGAAAGGAACGATCGTCCATGAGGTGTTTGGCGACCTGCTGCGAGGGGTCGATTTCGATACGGCCGTCGAAAACCGGATCTCAGAGGCCGCTCTGGAACTGGGTTTGCTTGGTCGTGATCGAGAATCGGTCACAACGGAGGTGACAACCAATGCGAGAGCGCTCGAAGTCTGGCTTCAGCAGGGACGACTCGAGTCGGATAGCTGGCGTTCTGAGGTAACCTTACTCAGCGACACCTACGGGATCAAGGGACGGTGTGACGCGATTCGCCGTGGAACCCCTGTCGAACTCAAAACCGGGAAGAACACGAGCCGAAATCCACGCTTTCAAGACAAGATCCAGGCGGCCGCGTATGCCCTTTTGCTCACCGAACAGGGAGTCGACGTAGATACTGGAACGTTGCTGTACACGAAGAACGCGGCTCTTGAGGAGGAATCAGGCGATCTCTCGCCAGCCAAGGATTTCCCGATCGGGAACGGGCTTCAGGAGTTCGTCCTTCGCACCCGGAACGAAATCGCAGCGATGGAGCATGACATGTCCGTTCCGACCGGCTACGAGGGTGATGCAACCTGCCAGTACTGTTTCGAACAGGACACCTGTCTGGTGGTTTCAGGCCGATTCGATCAGAAATCAAAAGCTGGGTCAGTTGGTGATCCACTCCCCGAAGCGGATCGAGAGTATTTCGCTGCGCAGTACGAAGCCATTGAAACCGAACGGCAAGCCATCCATCGCGAGTACGCCAAACTCTGGACCCAGACGCCGTCCGAACGGGCGGAGGCGGATCGAGCGCTGATCGACCTGGAACCGACAGGGCGGGAGCAATTACCGACCGGCCAGTGGGAAATACGGGCGACCCGGCCCGCCGGCGCCGTTTCCAAGATCCGCGAAGGTGACCGGGTTTTGGCGAGTGACGGCGATCCGATCGACGGCCATTCCGAACTGGCGGTCGTCGAGTCTCTGGAGTCGACGGTTGTGGTGACCGCCGATGAACCGCTCGAACTGCGCCGGCTCGATATCTACCCCTCCGAGTTCTCGGTCGATCGGATGTTGACGGCGCTCCACGATGGGCTACTGAAGGGACCATCTCGCCGCCGAGATCTGCTTTTCGGACGCGAGACGCCTGATTTCGAGGGGCAAGACCAGGAGCTGATCGGGAATAACCCGACCCAGAACCGGGCGGTGAACCGGGCGCTGCAGGCGCAGGATCTGGCACTGATTCATGGCCCGCCCGGAACCGGGAAGACGTACACGATCGCCCGCTTGATTCGTGAACTCGTCGACCAGGGCGAGCGAGTGCTTCTGTCTGCTTTCACCAATCGGGCAGTGGACAACGCACTCGAAGCCCTTCTCGATCAGGAGTTTTCAGACGTTGTTCGAATGGGAACGAAGTCGGGAGTGAGAGGGGATATGGCCCACCTTCGCTTGGAAACTGACGGCGACCCGGCCGACCGAGCTGAGGCCCTAGAATCGGCGTCTGTGGTCGCGGCGACAACGGCATCCTGTGGGTCTCGTGTGATGCGATCCCAATCCTTCGACGTCGTCCTCGTCGACGAAGCGAGTCAGCTCACCGAACCGGACACCCTCGCAGCGATAAACCGGGGTGATCGGTTCGTTTTGGTCGGTGACCACAGACAACTCCCACCGGTCGTGCAGTCAGAAGCCGAGTTGGGGACCTCACTTTTCGAGCGGCTCATCGACCTGTATCCCGACGCGGCAGTGATGTTGGACCGGCAGTATCGCATGTCTCAGCGCATTCAGGCATTTGCCTCCCGCGAGTTTTACGATGGTGCGCTCAGACCGGCGACGGCAGCAGTTGCCGGTCAGCGTGTCAGCGATCTGGGGCTGGACATCGACGGGGATGATATTTACGACGGCGTCGAGTTCGTACTCGTCGAGGGGACGAGTGCCGATCATACTGACGAGGTGGAGGCCAACCGAGTTGCCGACATTGTGGCTTCGTATCTGGACGCTGGAGCGAACGCCGCTGACCTTGGGGTGATCGCCCCGTTCAGGGCACAGGTCTCGACCATCGAACCGTTGGTCCCGGAGGGTGTCACCGTCGACACCGTCGATCGGTTTCAGGGCTCGAGTACAGAGATTCTACTCGTTTCATTTGTCGCTTCGGGGAGTTTGGATGGGCCCCTGTTCGAGGACGAACGTCGGATGAACGTCGCGCTCACGCGAGCGAAGAAGGCACTCGTGCTGATTGGAGACCCTGTTGCGCTGAAGAGCCGAGACCGCTATGCACGAATGCTCGAATGGGCTCGCGGTCCCTGATCACACGCGACGGAACCAGCCGAAAATGGGAAGCCACAAGGAGGGCCATCGGAATGGCGATCCAGACCGACCGGCGAGAAGGTTGTACTGACTGAATTTCCGGAATCGGGCCCTCATCCAGTCGGGCTCAGTTTGTTCCCAGCCGGACTTGACGGCTGGACCCAGTCAACGAGTACCGCAGCTACCAGCCCGACAGCGATCGAAATCCCAAGGGAGACTGTGATACCACTGTTCCAGAGGAGGAGGAGCACAGCCAGGGATAGCAGAAACCCGAGGCTGAATCCGGCGACGATTCTGGCGATCCACTTTTTGTTCGAAGCCTCCTCAGACAGCCCGACTGCAACGCCGCCCCCAGCCACGGCAGCAGCCAGTAAGCCAACTGAAATCCCGATGAACACCGAAAACTCGACCCACTGCTCGAAGATGGCCGTCACCGCGCCACCGACCAGGAGGAACGTTGTGAGCCCGACGCTTAATGTGAGAAGCAGCGATTTTCCGTTCATTGTGGCCCTCCTCACTCCGCTGGGGTGGCTTCACTGCGCTGTTCTTCAACCGTTGTCGTGGCAATCGGTCCAATGTTCTTGCCGCTTTCACCTGGACCCCGGAACCGCCGCCAGCCGAAGAGTCCAGCCAGGAGTGTCGATACGAACACGCCCACCCCAACGAGTGTTCGAAGAGGTAGGATCCGCGCCGTTTTCGAACCTGCTTCGAAGGTGGCAGAGTCGAACGTCACAGCCTTGGAGTCCCTGGTCGCCGCTATCTCGCTGTGTGTGCCAGATTCCAACGTTTCTGGGCCAATCTGGGCGCCTTCAAAGTGCGGTTCGAAACGGGTTATTTTTGAAATCATACGGTCTATACGTCGTCAGTATTTATCGGGTGGCGTATGCTTCTCGCCGTCTGAGAATGGGAGCCGCGGACCGGGCTGGTAGTGGGACAAACTTTGATTGTCATTTGCTGTTTATTGAGGGCTTCCACCGAGGTAATGATCTTTCTGCGATTCCACGGTTCTGTGAAATTTGACGCCCCCTACTCGTCGGGTTACGTCGCTTCACCAGGGGCCGATGTGAGCTACTCTCAGTCGCTTTCGATGGCTTCCGTGACCCGCTCGTGAAACGCACGGAGCGCGGCGTCTTCATCTTCGGCGAGCACCACGTCACTGGTTGAAAGGGTGGCCAGCCCAAAGGAGAGCGGACTCGGTGAGGAGCGGGTCTGTGATTCGATCTCGATCGCCCCGTCCTGGATCTCGCCGAGTATCCGTCGAATACCGGCCAGGTCGAGTTTGTCCTCGATGATCTCGCGGTGGGTCTCCTCGAGAACGGCAAAGTCCGCCAGGTCCTCCGCAAAGCCGAGCAACATCTCAGCGGACACCTGCTGGCGGCTGGCCGATTTCTCGTGGCCTTTGTACCGTTTGAGAATCATCAACGATCGGGTCGCATTGATGCGGAAGTAGCGTTCTCGAAGGTCCGTCCCGTCGAGACTCGCTTTGAGGAGGTCACGAGCGTCTTCGGGGGCGGTGGACTCCAGCAATCCGGCCACGTCCACCTTTCGGTTCAATGGCATCGAGAGGGTGAATCCGGTGTCATCGACCGCGATAGTGACGTTCGCCGTGGCTTCGGCGGCCACCTGGTGTGCAAGTATCCGGGACAGCCCGTCATTGAACCGACGGCCGTAGGGGGATCTGACGTAGTACCGTCGTCGGTAGTCCTCGCGATTCGTGACGTGTTCGACAACGAGCCGATCGGGTGTGCTGATGCTTTCGGGGCCAGCATACACGATCTGCTGGTCGATCATCCTGGAGAGCGCTCGGACGCTATTCTCGTCTATCGGTGCGTCTCGCAGGCGCGACCTGAGTTGGGCCCGACCCGTCTGGAAGGTTTCGATGAGGTCCTCCTGGAAGTGGGCGATCTCGACGCCGAGGTCGAATGACCGGGGTAATCGTTCGGAGTACCAGGAGGGGACGGTTGCCCGGGCGCTCGTGCGATCGACATAGACCTTCGAGCCCCGACGGTAGCTGTATTCGTATTTCTGGCCCCCGAGAACGAACACGTCTCCCGGGTCGAGGGTATCGAGATAGTCCTCGTCCAGGTCGCCGACCCACTGGTCCTCCCCCCGGACGAACACGTCACAGGAAAAGGAATCCGGAATCGTCCCGATGTTCGTCATGTAGATCATTCGGGCGAGGCGACCCCGTTTTCCAATGAGGGTCTGTCCGATCGAAAACTCGGGGTAGTGGTGCTCGCCGTCTGGGGGGTCATTTTCGTCGACCCAGACCTTGGCGTAGACGTTCCGATCCTCCATCCCATCGTAGGCGGCCTGGAGATAGCGGAGTAACTGCTCGAATTCGGAGTCAGTGTACTCTCGATACGGGTCGGCTCGCCGGAGAATCCTTTCGACCTCCTCGAATGGCCGCGGTCCATTGATCGCCATGCCGTAGACCTGCTGGGCCGCCACGTCCTGGGCTCGTTCGGGGATATGAACCCGGTCGACGAAGCCGTCGCGGGCCCGCTCGAGCATGACCGCACATTCGATCAGTTCGTCGAGGGCGAGGGCGAAGACCCGGCCGGTGACGGTTTCACCGAGCTGATGGCCGGCCCGGCCCACTCGCTGAAGCAGCGCCGCGACGGATTTCGGTGACCCGATCTGAACGACCAGGTCGATGTGGGGCATATCGATTCCGAGTTCGAGACTCGTCGAGGTCGTCACCACGTCGACCGTTCCGTCCTTTAGGGCCTGTTCGACGTCGTGGCGACTCTCTTTTGAGAGCGAGCCGTGGTGGGCTCCAGACGTGGCTTCGTCGACATCGCCTCGCTCCCGGAGGGTTTCGAGGACCCGCTCTGCTCCAGAGCGGGTGTTCGTGAAGACGAGGGTGCTGTCGTGTTCGTCGATCAATGCCGCCAGACGGTCATAGAACCGCTCCTGGATCGTCGCTCGGGGCGTTTCGATGAGGTCAGCAGCGGGGGTCACGAGTTCGATGTCGTAGTCCCGCATGAATCGAGTGTCCACGAGTTCTACGTCGCGTGGTGTTCCCTCCTCGAAACCGACCAGAAAGTCACCGATTTCCTCGAGCGGTTCGACCGTGGCCGAACAGCCGATTCGAGTCGGCTCACTATCAGCGAGTGCCTGAAGCCGCTCCAGGCTCACCGCGAGATGCGTGCCCCGCTTGTTGTCCGCGAGGCTGTGAATTTCGTCGACGATGACGTACTCAACTGTTCGGAGCTTTTCCTTGAACTTCGGCGAGTTGAGCAAGATTGCAAGGGTCTCAGGCGTTGTATTGAGGATGTGGGGCGTCTCATCGAGCATTGCCTGTCGGGCGGCCGAATCCGTATCACCATGTCGGATCGCATGCCGAATCTCGGCGAGGTCCTCGCCCCGGTCCGCCAGTCGCTCATAAATTCCGTCCAGGGGTTCGGTCAGATTGCGATGGATGTCGTTTGCGAGGGATTTCAACGGAGAAACGTAGAGACAATAGACCGTGTTTTCCAGTCCCTCGGTTCGCTCCCGAACGAACAGTTCGTTGATGATGGCCGTGAAACTCGCAAGCGTCTTGCCCGACCCGGTGGGGCTCGCGATGAGCGTATGATTTCCCGCTTCGATATGGGGAATCGCCTCCCGCTGTGGCGGGGTGAAATAGCCGCCGTTGTCCGAGACAAAGCCACCGAACTGGTCCCGCCACCAGTCGCGAACGGCCGGTTCGAGCGTTTCGAGAAGCTCTCCGTCGGGGACCGTTTCGGGATCAGGACCCTGCGCGGGCGTCTCCGGACCCATTCAGCCGCGGGTATGAGTTCCGGGGGGTTGTAGCTGTTGGCCGAGACGGGCAGAGGCCCGGGAAGATTTCACAACCGAACTCGGCGAACGGTCATATTCGAGCATCCGATCCGGGACGTGTAACGGGCCATTCATCGATCAGCAAAACGGTTTTCTCCGAGCCCTCACGAGACCCGTTATGGAACTGACCTTTCTCGGAACGGGATCGGCGATGCCGACAGCCAAGCGCGTTCAGTCAGGCCTTCTCCTGACAGAGGGCGATAGGCGATTGCTCGTCGATGCGGGGAGCGGGACTCTCCATCGGCTTGCAGGCACCGAAACCGGGTACGAGGGGGTGGAGACAGTTCTGTTGACACATCTGCATCTCGATCATGTCGCGGATTTGCTCCCGCTCTATAAGGCTCGATGGCTGGCCGGAGCGGACACCCTCACAGTTGTCGGACCACCGGGAACTGAATCGCTTCTCGACGGGTTGCTTGAGGTTCACGATTACCTGGACGGGCGTCTCTCACTCGCTGTTCGGGAAATCGAAGCCGGGTCGACGGAGGTTGCAGGATTCGACGTCACGGCGATGCCGAACAGACACTCGATGGACGGGTTTGCATACCGGTTTGAGGACCGACTCACCCTGAGCGGCGACACCCAGGAGTTCGCCGGATTGATCGACTTCGCGGCGGTTGGCTCGGTGCTCGTTCACGACTGCTCGTTTCCGGATGGAGTCGACGAGGACGCTCACACCACCCCGACGAAACTCCGTCGGGTGCTCGCTGGTGCACCCATCGATCGGGTGTATCTCACCCATCTCTATCCGCATACAAGGGGCGAACACGAGTCGATGATCGAAATTATCGAAGCCGAGTTCGACGGAGAGGTCCAGATTGCCACCGATGGATTGACCGTCCCCGTCTCACTGATCAATTAATGGGATAGCGAAGGAGGGCCGCGATTCCGCCGAGGTTACGGAGCTGTTGGCCCGGGTCGAACTCGTGTGAGAAGACGGTGATATCGCCGCCCTGGTTTTCGACCTTTTGGATCAACTCGTTCACGTCGACCGCCCAGTCACCCTCGCCGGCTCGTTCCTGCCGAAGCCGTTCGTCCAGGATCAACAATGTATCGACGGCCCCGTACTCGGTGGCTTCTGCAACGGCGTCGATTCCATATGCAGCCGCCCCATTTTCGGCGATTCGCTCGGTCAACTCATCGATGGCTGCGGACTCCTCCGCGATTCGAGTTTCACGTCGGACGTCTGCAACTGCGCCGCGTTTGAGGACCTCGTGGACCCCTCGCCCACCGACTGCACTTGTGTCGACGACGGTGACACTCTGCGTGACGGTGGAGTTGGATTCGATATGTTCGAGAGCGTCCTGTTTCGTAAAGCCCGGGCCAGCGAGGATGACGGCATCTGCGTCGAGATGCCCGAGCGCCGAGGCGAGTTCCTCGAAGAGTTCCTCGCGACCGCCCGTGAATTCGCCTTTGCCGGTCGTGTTCGTGAGCGAGACGTATTCGTCGACGCCGTACTGGGCGACCGTGTGAACGTGGGCTTCGCCCTCAGCCACGGTTGCGATCGCAACAGTCGGCTGATCGGTCTCCGCTTCAGCTTCCTCGATGCGGTCCCGCTGGTCGGGCTTCCAGTGTTTTTCGATATCGATAGTGTCGTGTTCCTCGACGTTGAGGGTGTGATGGAGACCGAGTTGGTCCTCGCGTGAGCAATCCTTGATGATGCCACCGACCCGGAGTCGATTCGAAAACTTGTGAAAGTCGACGTCATCCACCTGCAGGGTGACGTGCATATGTTCGCGCTCCCCACCGGTGTCACGCATGTTGTCCTCCTTGCGCTGAATGCGCCTGTGGGTATCGCCGGCAACGAGATCTCCGGGCTCGATGACGTAGGTGAGATGCCAGAGATCGTCCAGACTCTCGGGAACGAGGCTGACCGCCTCGCGACCGCCCTCCCGTTGGGACCACTCCCGAACGTGCATTAGTGGCCTTTTGCCGCGTTCGCCTAAGTGGATTCCCTTTCCTACTCCTCTCTCATCCGACTGGTCCCCGGCGGCATGAACTTTTGAATTTCGTCGGGGCTGGCCACTTTGCGGACGAGTGTGGTGTCAGCAAAGCGTTCCCGGAACTCCCGGTACAGCCGCTTTGCAACGTCGCCCTGGGCATACCGACCTGGTTCGATTCGAATGGCCGTTTCGGCCTGGTTTTCGATCGGCTCGGGTGGCCCACCGACGACCCTCGTTTCCGGTTCGCAGGTGATTCCAACCGCGGCCCCGACGGGTGTGTCATTGAAATAGGTGCGATCCCCGCGTATCGCGAAGCCACCTTTTTCGAGGTATTCGCCACTTTCCGGGGTCTTCGAGACCTGGTCGCCTTCGACCATGTAGACGTCACCGCTGTATCGGCCCTGCTTCCATACCGTCGAGAACGTCACGGCGAATTGTGCGGCCTCTTCGAGACTCTGCTCTGGCACCTCGATGTCTTTGGCCGGCTCGCTCGGTTCGCTCGTTTTGAGGATGGTTGCGGGCCCACCGTGTGCCTGGGTGTGGAAGAACCGATCGGCGTGTTCCATGTACTTGCTGACCAGTTCCTCGTTCTGGTCGGCGTTCCGGCCGCCGAGGACCAGAAACCCGTCGCTCGTTCGGAACCACCGAAACCGATCGTACCACTTTTCGGGCTTTCTGATCGGGACAGAGTCACGGTTGATCCAGTCACGGTCCTCCATTGATTCGGTTTCGGCCTCGGAATCGTCCGCTTTGATGTATTCCTCCCGTCGGTTTTCGAGAGCTTCGAGTTCTTCTCTGGTGTTTTTGATGGCTTCGAGGGCTCCCTCACGCTTGGATTCGATTTCCTTGGCCCCGGTGTACAATCGGTCGGCGTTTTTCTCGACGCCAGAGCGTGGGTCGAGTGAAATCATTCGGTCCGCAATTTCGATTCGGACGCGACCCTCCGCTTCGTTGATGTCCGTGACTGCTTCGGCGGCTTCGATGCCCTTCTCGGCACCGGCTTCGAACCGTTCGTAAATGTCAGTCCAGGAGTGGCCGGCTTCGCGGGCCTCCCTGACGGTCTCGAGGATTTCGTCGACGAGTTCGTAGTTCGCGTACAGCAGTTCGGCCTTTTCTCGTTCGACGTCGGCTTCCTCTTGGAAGCTCTCGATAGCCTGTTCCTGCTGTTCGATGATCCGTTCGCGGCGCTCGATTTCGGCGTCAAAGTCGGGTCCAGCGGACTCACTTCCGGTTTCCGGTTCCGCTTCGGCCTCGGACAGGGAGCGGAAGTACGTGTCGAGGGCGGCGTTGAACGAGTCAAAGGCCTCGCTTTCGAGGTGGCTATGCTCCTCGAGGGGGACCGGGGTCACGTCCACAGGGTCTCCGTCCTCCCGATATAGCCGGGGCTCCGTGTTACCTTCACGGAGTCTATCGAGGAGATCCCGCATCTCTTCGTAGAGCCGGTCGAAATCCTCCGTTTCGGCTTCGGCTATGTCCATCGTTTTCTCGACGCCCGCTCTGGTGCACAGTTCCTCGCCGTAGGTCCCACCGAAGTTCACCTGGGTCGCAAGGGTCCGGACGAGGTCGGTGTCCGAATCGGCCATGGCCGCCCGGAACTGATCCTCACTCATCTCTAGCGGATTGATCCGCGTTTCGGGGAACCCGTATTGGGCCCCTGGAGCCACCGTTCTGGATTGGAGGCGGACAGTCGAGAGCGAATCGACGACGGCCCCGCTCTCGTCGAGGACGGCGAGATTCCCTTCCCCGAAGAGCTCGGCGACGACGGTCGTGTCCTCGTCGCCCCGTCGAAACTCGAATTCGAGGATCCGATCGAACCCATGTTGGGAAACAGCAGCCAGATCCGCACCTGCGATACGGTTGCGCAGCATTTTCGCGAAGTTCGGCGGCCGGTCGGGGGCCGCAGGGACGAACTCCGGTTCCGTGACGTGGACGCGTTTCGTCTCACCGACCTGTACGAGCAACTCGATGCGGCCCCGCTCGTAATCCCGCATTTTGAGTCGGACGAGGCTGTCGTCGTAGAGGTAGGCCTTGTCCACGGTCGCGCCGGTGTAGGCCCCCAGTTCCCCGACCAGGGCGACCAGTCCGACGCTCGTGACTTCCCGCTTCGGGTCCATGGTCATATTCAGTCGGAGCATTGGGTTAGGACCATCGGTCCCAATAGCGTCTCACACACCGGAGGAGGGTTTATACACAATCACCAGGCCAAACCTGTCTATCCCGAATTGGAAAACCCGGCGCGGCTCGCGGGAGTGCGGCCGACCGCGTCGGCGGGGGAGGCCGCCTGCTCGCCCCTCTTGTGATCAGTCCAGAGACGTACTGACGTACGGACCGTCCTGCTCGTACTCCAGTTCCTCCCGGTAGTATTCCCGAGCCCCGATTCCAGCAATGACGACGAGCTTCGAAACGCCTGCCTCGCGAGCCCGCCGCTCGGCTTCCCGAACCAGCCGCTTGCCGTATCCTTTGTGCTGAAACTCCTCGCCGGTCTTACCCAGTCCGACCTCGTTGCCATAGACGTGGAGCTCTCGAATGACAGCCGCATCTTCGAGTTCCGACCGCCGGGCTGCCCCAGGGAAGCGAAGCCTGAGGAACCCGATTAGCAGGTCCTGGTCGGCGTCCTCGAAACTGATGAAGTGTTCCGTCCCACCCCCAGCTTCGTAGGTCTGTCCGCTCAAATCGATTTCTTTCGGCTCGTCGTCGCTCATTCCGACCTCCCGACAACGAACACAGTCACAGGTCCACCCGTGCTCGTCCATCCGCTCACGGGCTATTTGCCGCAAATTCGACTTCCAGACGCCGGCGTCGATGAAGTCCGCCGGGATGTCCCGCTGAACCCGCTGTAACCGAACGTACGGTGGCAGATTGGCTTTGATCTCGGCGACCAATTTGGCGGCCTGTTCGTTATCAAGTGGGTCGAACTCGCCATCTCGCCACATGTCGTAGATTCGGGTTCCACGCACCACGAGTGTCGGGTAGATCTTGAGATAGTCCGGCCGCCAGTTCGAGTCCTCAAAGAGCCGACGGGCATCTTCCCTGGCCATGGCCACGGAGGTTCCCGGTTGGCCCGGCATCAGATGGAAGCCGACCTTGAATCCGGCATCGCGTAATCGCCGGCCCGCGTCGATGGCATCTTGGACCCCATGTCCGCGATGCATTTCTCGATGGACCCCTTCGAACGTCGTCTGAACACCCACTTCGACCTTCGTCACTCCGAGCCGCAGCATTCGGTCGATCTGATCAGGACCACACCAGTCCGGCTTCGTCTCGAAGGTCGTCGAAACGTTTCGCACCGTTGCAGTTTCGTTCTCCGCGAGCACCGCCTCGAGTGACTGCTCAGTCTCTTCTTCCGGCGACTGGGCGAAGCTTTTGTCTTCTGTCGGGGCTGGCGGGTCGTCAGGATCGAACTCGTTCATCGCCTGAATCGCCCGCCGGACGAACCACTCCTGGTACTCGGGGTCGCGGGCGGTCATCGTGCCGCCCATAACGATGAGTTCGACTTTCTCAACCGGATGACCGATGTGGCGCAACTGGGCCAGTCGGAGTGTGACCTGGCCGTATGGGTCGTACTCGTTCTGCTCGGCCCGGGCCGCTGCGGGTTCGTGGCCGGTGTAACTCTGGGCGGAGGAAAACTCCGAGGCGGGCCCTCCTGGACAGTACAGGCACTTCCCATGGGGGCAGGGCTCGGGGCTCGTCATGACCGCAACTGGGGTTACCCCGGAGGCGGTCCGAACGGGCTTTCGTCGGAGCACCGGCTCTACCTGATCCCGTTTGTCGTCGGGCGCGGCTGCAAGGATGTCACCGTTCGTGGGAACCTTCGGCGAGGAATAGGTTCCACAGGCGTCGAGTTTCGCTTGCTCGACATCGTCGCGGTCGACAGCACCGTCGATGATCTGGGCGATGACGTCCGCACACGCAGCGTCGAAGCGTCGCTCGCCCTCCTGGTCCATACCGAATCGAGCGGAGACCCGCCAAAAAGGGTGTCGTTCAGCCCAACCAGGCCGAGACTTCCTCGATTACTGCATCGAGGACATCTTCGCGTCGCCCGGCAAGGAATTCGATCCGTCCGTCTCGACCTCCGCGGGGGGTAACCCCTCCACCTGGAACGCGCTCGGCCACAGCCTCGCCGATGGCCCGCACGTCGAGCGCGGTCGAACGCTCGAGGAAGAGTTCGTCCTCGTCGAGCGCGATCGTGACCATCGCATCCGAGTCTTGCGCCTCTCGGCGGTGCAGTTCCGCGAGAAGCAGGTCGGTTGGCGGGAAGTCGTAGCGATGGGTGTAGGCCGCGACGTCGAGGACGTCGATCTGGACCCCGTTCTCACTGCGGCGCTGTAGGTGTGGCCGTGCCGTTTCGACTTCTGTTTCGAGTTTCGTCTCGAACTGCTCGCTCAATGGCGCCGCCAGCGAGGCATTGCCGTCGTCCCAAAACAGGTCGGCGATGAGTTCGCGCTTGTCCTCGTAGGACTGGTAGAACGCCTCGAGGGCCACAGCGTTCCGGATGTCAGTTATCGTGTCCAGTTCGTAGCCAGCGTCGGTTGCTATCTCGGCGTATGGAGCGGGCGGCTCGGTCCAGAAGCTCGCTGCGGGTAGATGGGACAGATCCGCTCGAACCTCGTCGTTCACGAGTGCCCCAAGGTGGGCCCCGAGCACGCCCGTCGAGACGGGACTTCCACCGGTGGCAGTCGGACTGACGAGTTGATCTGCAGCGTCGGTCGCGTCGGTGTCCGCATAGCCGCCATCTACCACGACACTGCTGGCGTCGTAAATCGAGAGCAGCGACAGTCCATCCACGGATTCCAGGGTCGAACCAGCGTCGATGAGGACAAACAGCGGATGGGTTTCGTCGTGTCGGTCTGCGGCCTCGAGCATGGAGGTGACGTCGGTCGTCGCCGCTTCGACGTCGTAGATCGGGTCCTCCAGCGGGCGCCGGTCGACGAAGTGGTACTCCGCACCAGCGTCTGCGTGTTCGTCCCGAATGAGCGGGAGCAGGGCTCGTTCGAGTGCGGCCCCACCGACGTACCCTTCAAGGGTGGCCGTATGTCGAATAATGACTGGTCGGGATTCGATGACGGCCCGACGGATGGCGGTCGCCGCATCGATCAGATCCGCTTTCACGGCCTCGATCGAGGGATCGGCAACGAAAAGCGAGGTCTCGGGCGGTTCCGACCGTTCGGAGACTGCGTTTTCCCGACGGTCCGTAACTTCTTCCGCGTCCTCGCCCGACAGCACCGATAGGGACTCGGTTTCGACCTGCACTTCGCCCCGATGCTGTTCGACGACACCCACGATGCGGATGATGCCGTCCGTTTCGATGTCCGGATAGGCTCTGACGCCCGCTTCCTCGAAGGCTGCACAGTCGACACTCCCGGTTTCGTCTTCGACTTCGAAGATCGTCGGTCCGGCCGTCTGTCGAATGGTCGTTACCCGTCCTTCGACTGCGACCGTCGAATCGAGCGCATTTTCGAGTTTGGTGATCGGGAGCCGTTCGATTTCACCACTTGGCTCCGCTGGCTCCGCACGTTCGGTCGGTTCTGCGTCTGTTTCTGCGGTTGCTTCGGATTCGGCCGGCTCGGATTGACTTACAGAATCGTCCGATACGGATGGACTCACGGAATCGTCCGATTCGGACGGACTTACGGATTCGGCCGAGCCACCGTCGGTAGATCCGGGCTCTGTTTGCGCTCGCTCGACGGCTTCCGGTTCGCCGAGGGTCGATTCTGATGTCTTCGCTTCGGTGTCCGGCCTCTCTTCGTCTTCCGCTGCCGCCGAGTCGTGGAGCACCGGTTTCCCGACCTCCGGGTCGTCGATCATTCGGCCCCGGAACTCCCGCTCGGCCTGTCGAAGTGACCAACCGAGGTCGATGTTTCCATTGTCGTGAATCGCAAGGACCTGAACGAAGACCCCCTCCCCCGAATCCCACGCCAGGGATTCGAGACGTTTTGGTATCTCGCTTCGATGCAACAAGCCGGTTACGGGCCCGATGTCGACGAAGACGCCGAACTCCGCGAACCCATCGACGGTCCCGCGGTAGTATCGATCCGGCGTAAGTTGGTTTGCTCTGGAGCCACGAAACTCGAAGAACACGTCCTCCTCGTGCGTGCTACAAACGTCGCCGTCAGCGGGTGAGCCACAAATAACACACGTACCCATTTGTAATAAATCGAAACCGCCGAACTCCTAAACGCTTGTCGAATGCCGGCTCAGTCTCGTCGGACCTCGTGGCAGTTTCGACAGCGTGCCTCATAGGTCTCCTCGGCGCCGACTTGAATGGTGGGCTCGTCGATGTGAGCGGGTTCACCGTCCACGAGTCGCTGATTGCGCGTCGCAGGCTCTCCACAGACTGCACAGATCGCTCTGAGCTTGTCGACGTACTCGGCGTTGGCCATCAACTGTCCCAGTGGTTCGAACGGTTCTCCCCGGAACGTCTGATCAGTGCCGCTGACGATGACCCGACGTCCCTCGTTCGCCAGGTCATCGATGACCGTGACTATTTCGACGGGGAAGAAGTTCGCCTCGTCGATGGCGACAACGGATTCGCCGTCCAGACGGTTCGGGATCGACCGAACACCGTCGGGTGTATTGTCGACAACAGTCGCCTCCCACGTGTGGCCAGCGTGGGAGCCGAGTTCGGCCTGTCCGTAGCGATCATCGATTGCGGGCGTAAACGCCGCAACTGACTGGCCCGCGATTTCTGTCCGTCGCAATCGTCGAAGGAGTTCCTCGGTCTTGCCGGAGAACATCGACCCGGAGATGACCTCAACCCACCCGTTTTCCCTGATCGCGCGCATACTTTGTACCCGGGCGCCACCCATTAAAATCAGTCCGATTCGTGCTCTCCTGCGCCGACGTTGTGTTTCCCTTCAAAAGTGATCGGATCCGGTTCGATCGAGGCGTATTCGACGATACGCTGGCCGAGTGTGTCGAGTCGGTCCTGGAGGTCCGGATCGGTAACGACACCATTTTCCACCGCCGTATGTGAGTCCGGGATCGCTGCTTGGAACGGGAGGACCCAGGCGTCCAGCGCCCGGAGTACGCCTCGCAGGTGATCGAGCGCCGGGAGTGGGAACCCGCCGCCGGCAACTGCCATCAGTCCGACTGTTGTATTTTCGAATTCGTCGAAGCCACAGTAGTCAAGCGCGTTCTTCAGCGGGGCTGAATAGGACCCGTGATACACCGGTGTTCCAAGCAAGATGGCGTCGAGGTCCCGAATTTCGGCTCGCAACTCCGGGGCATCACCCGCATCTTTCGCATCCGCATCGTACACTGGCAGCTCGTAGGTCCTGAGATCGATGAGCCGCGCCGTGGCGCCATGGGATTCGACGGCATCGAGAGCGTGCTCCAGGCCGACGCGGGTCACACTTCCGTCCCGCAAACTCCCGACGATCGCGCCGATTGTTGGTGACATGGTCGACGGTTGGACCGTTTGGTACGTAAAAGGGGGGTGATCGCCGGAACAGTGGTGACCCGGCTAGGGCCTGAGCTGAACGGTTGCTTCGCCGGTATCATTGAGCGCGAGGAGCCCGTCTCCCGCCAGGTCCGCGACCAGGTCGCGCAGCCATTCCTGGTCGTCGGCCCCATTCGGGTCGTAATCGACTCGGATTTTGGGCCCGAGTTCGTCGAGTGGAAGTTCCCCGTGCTCGCTTAGCGTGCGAACGATTCGGCCGCGGAACTGGCGTCTGCTCCCCTCGAATTCGGGTTGTGTGGGCACGTCCGGCGCAGTGAAATCGCCGGTTTTGTAGGCTCGACACCACTCGCGCCATGGACACTCGGCCCCATCACAGCGTGGTGTTTTCGAACAGGCGACACCGCCCAGTTCCATGATGGCGTTGTTCCACAGCCCTGGCGACTTAGCGAGCACCACGTTCTCGGCTGCCGTTTCGAACGCTGTATCGTCATCCGGAACCCCAAACGCTCGATGGAGCACTCGTTTGACGTTCGTGTCAACGACTGCTCCACCGGTGTCGAAGGCAAACGACGCCACGGCCGTCGCGGTGTATGGCCCGACTCCCATCAGTGACTCGAGCTCCTCGGGGTCGCGTGGAAGGATCCCCCCGAATTCGGCTTGGACCTGTTGGGCCGCCTCGTGGAGATAGCGGGCTCGGTTATTGTAGCCCAGGCTATGCTCTGACCAGAACGCGACGATGTCGGACCGGTCCGCTCCAGCCAGCGCGGCCACCGTTGGCCATTGCTCGATGAAGTCCTCCCACGGGCCGACAATTCGCTCCAATTGGGTTTGCTGGCTCATCACTTCCGAAACCAGAATCTCGTAGGGGGCCTCCGTTTCGCGCCAGGGAAACGACCGGTGGTCCGCTTCGTACCACGAAACGAGTGCCTGCTGGACCGCATTGATATCGAGGGCCGAGAGCGGGTCCGTCATGACTGGGATGACATAGGTAGGTCGCCTGACTTTGAAAAGTCATGGAAATGTGTGGATTTCGTCCGAAACGGGTTTTTCCGTGGCCCCGTGAATCTGTCTTATGAGTCTGGACGATCTCACCGCTGACGTTGAAGACGCCTATGGCGACCTCGATTCGGTCGAATTCACGCTCGACGACGAGAGCAGACTCGAACTCGCGATGCTCCAATCGGCCCTCGAAGAGGACGATCCGTCAGCGCTCGTGTCTCGGGCCATACACATGCTCTTCCAATCGACGGCCGAGACGGGAAAACTCGATTTCCACCTCAGGGGTCGGTACGACGTGACATACGACGAGTATCTCTCCGGCATGACCTACGATGACATGGCTGGCATGGGCGAGCGTTCGGGCGGAGAAGAGGACCGTCGGTATCAGTTTTAGGCAGGATTAGAGCCTTTCCCAGACATCGTCGAGGGCACTCCCTGTTCGCTCGATGATTTTCCCCCACGCCGCCGTGTTCGGTGCAAGACCGACCAGCCTGGCGACTTTCATTATCGAGACGTGGTAGACAACCTGAGCCCCCTCTTCAGTCTCCCAGATCGCGACGTTGCACGAAAAGAGTCCACCTATCTCGTTTGCGGTTTCCTCGAGGGCATCATCCGCCACTGCGGGACTGCAGGCGCCGAGAACCGTGTATGGGTCTCGTTCGGCGTCAACCTTCTCGTTGACCATTTTCGAGGGGACAAACTCCGTTGCGATGCCGAAACCAGCGTCTTTCAGGAGCCCACGAACGTGTTCGACGGCCTCCTTGTGTGTCATTTCCAGTTCGGCGCGACGCTCGCCGCGGTCGCTCGGGTCGATCGTGGCCGGGTTGACCGGGAGGTCGGTTGTCATGGGTATCTGTTCCACAATGGCCCCTTTAAGGGGAGAGCCACCGGCGAATTGCTCCATTTTTGACGGGTTCGGTTGGGGATGGTCCGGGATAGTTGCCCCTGAGGTTTTTACTGTCCCGCCCGTGGACCGACCATGACAACCCTCGGACGGATCGATCGCGATCGCCTCGGGTGGTGGGCAATCGCGCTCGTGCTTGCCGTACTCGTCGGCTATCTTCTCACCTCCTTCATCGGCACGTTCGTCTTCGGTATTTTCGTCTACTATGCCACACGACCCATCCACAAGCGTTTGAGCCGTGTCATTCAAAATCACTCACTGGCTGCGGGTGTCTCACTCGTGGCACTTGCCCTGCCTGCGTTGCTGTTGGCCTTCTACACGGTCGCCATAGCCCTGCAAGAACTGAACAACTTCCTTGAAACCCAGGACGTGGGGTATCAACCCCTGCAGAGCCTTCTCGCTCCGTACTTCGATGTCTCGCAGATCGTTGCTGACCCATTGTCGCTCCTATCGGGCCCCGGCACGCTGGAGACCGTCCAGACGATCGTGCAGGAATTGATGACCTATCTCGGCTTTTTCGGCATCGGCGCGTTGCATCTGTTCGTCGTGATCATCATCGCGTTCTATTTGCTCCGGGACGATCACCGCCTTGCGGGGTGGTGGCGCCAACGCTTCGCGGATTCGGAGGGCGTTATGGAGGCCTACATGTACCGGGTCGATCGGGACTTTTCGAACATCTTTTTCGGGAACATCCTCAACGCAGTCCTCACAGGGATTATCGGAGCCGCGGCGTATTCTGTGCTCAACGTCCTTTCACCGGCAGGTCTACATCTACCGTATCCAGCGCTCCTGGGGTTGTTGACCGGGGTCGCGAGTTTGATTCCGGTGATCGGCATCAAGATCGTCTACGTTCCAGCCGCCATCTACCTCGTCATCGCAACCGGTGGTGACCCAGCTCTGGTGTGGTTTCCGGTCGTGTTCGTTATCGTGTCTTTCGTGATCGTGGACGTGATCCCCGATCTGGTCCTCAGACCGTACGTTTCGGGCCGGAACCTCCATCTGGGAATGATAATGTTGGCCTATATTTTCGGGCCACTGCTCTTTGGCTGGTACGGACTGTTCCTGGGGCCGATGCTGCTGGTGCTTTTGGTTCACTTCGTCGCGCTGGTTCTCCCAGAATTGCTCGTTGGCGCACCGATTCAACCGGAGGCTGTTCCGGATCCACTGTCTCAGGCCAGCGACGAACCCGACTCGGGGTCGGAGGACGAGGCATAGGCTCCTCGGCCAGGCGATGAAAATCGACTGCCGAGTTACTCGATATCGACGTAATCGATTTCCCAGTCCCGGCGCGCTTCGATCTCCCGCTTGCCACGGCGCGTGACCGTGTAGTAATTCGTCCGTTGGTCACGCTGGCCTTTGTCGATGAGCCCTTTGTCGACTAACGTATCCAGATTCGGGTAGAGCCGACCGTGGTGGATTTCTGATTCGTAGTACTGTTCGAGTTCCTCTTTGATCGCGAGCCCATGTGGTTCGTCGAGGCCCGCCACGACATAGAGGAGGTCTCGTTGAAAGCCTGTAAGGTCATACATGTGTGAACCCTGATACAGTATATTTGCCAGGCAAATATAAGTATATTGGGTCAAGAGAGTCTCGAACCGGATCACTATCAGTGAATGGAATCTGAAACGTCACCTAATCGAATCGGCAGGTTTGGGGTGGTCATGGAGCCCGCTTCCGAGACCCAACGTTCAGCGCTGGCTCGACGGACCGAACGGTTCTGGTGAACTGTTTGTGAAAAGGTAGCGGGATCGGAACCCGATCCCGCTGCCGCCCTGAGTTGGTCCCCGCTGACGCTTCGGCCCTCCAAAGCGAAGCGTCATCCCGAAGATACAGATGGTTGGTATTAAATCTACCGTCGGCCCCAACATTTCGAGAATCCCAGTACCCTGTCCCGCCTGTGTCTCGTGTTTACGCCGGGTCAGCAACTGCCATTTGGCACGTTCAGGCCCGCTCCAGTCTGGAGAGCCCGTGCCAGATCGCGTTCACCAACCTGTCGGACCCGGTCCCTTCGGCGTCCTCCCACCCCCTTGCTATAGCATCTTCGAGTACCGCAAGGGAGTGGTTCTCGAAGTTGTTCACCCCACGGAACTCCTCGAGGGCCTCCCGTTCTTCCTCACCCATCGCTGTCGTGGGCGTCCCGTCGTAATGGTCTAGCGTGACGAGAATCTCCAGGACCGATTCGGCGGTCGACCCGGAGAGTTCTCGCAGGTCCTCCGGTTCGGCCCGCTCCAAAAGCGTGACGTCGTAAATCCGGAACACGCGTTCGAGTTCCGCTATCGGTGACTCGTGATCGTCGACCCGGACGTCGATCCAGCGATCGTTCCGACCGTCGTACCCGCCTTCGGGTTTCACGACGTACATGGCCGCAGATTGCTCTCCCCGGCGGTCGCCTCCCGCTTCGTTCCCCGCTTTCAGGGCGGCTATGAGCCGTTCTGGAAGTCCACCTGCCGTCGTCTCATAGGCCTCGGCCATCGCATCCAGGGTGTCGGGCCCCTCCAAAATGTTGCCCTGGATGGTATAGTGCTCACCCTGCCGATCGCCAGCGTGGTCGAGACATTCCTCGCCAGTAAACGCTGCTACTGAGCCGTTCTGACCCACGATACCGACCTGTCTGCTCTCGGCTTCCTCGTCGTCCTCGATCAATTCGTCAATGACCGCCTCGGCGTCTGCGCCCGACCGGAGTACGGCCAGTCCATCGGGCCCGTAGGCCACATTCGCGTAGCTTTGGGTGGCTATTCCACCGGCGTCGGCCGCGGCAAACGGGACGACTGATCCGACACTGACGAACTTCGATTGGACCGCGATGCCGATCGCCTCCTGTGCTGGGTCCCGAGCGACGATCGAAAACGTGGCTGGACGGACTGGCATACAGCCAGGTCGCCCGGAAACGGCAAAATACTTGGCCCTGATGGGGTGGACCGCGACGCCTTTGGTCCCGGGCCGTGAAGACAACCTATGGAGGTTCGGGGGATTCGGGAATGCAAGGATTGTGGCACCCAGTGGTCGTATTACGAGACGGGGAGTCCGGAGTGTCCCGAGTGTGGAAGCATGCACAGCGTCGGTATCGGTGAGCGCAAGCCTCACACCGATCGGCCTGCGGAACTGGATTTGGACGTGGCACTCGACGCACTGGTAAATGAACGATATCGCGAGGCTGGTGACGCCGCGGACGATACAGCCCGCCAGTATGTTCTCCGTCGTGGCTTTGTCAGTGGCGGGGACCTGCGTTCCCTTACGGACGCATATCTCGCCGCACACGAAATTCGGCATGTAGCGCATCACCTGCGACGGTCGATGACCACGGGTCTCGGCGGCGAAGAGGTGGACCTCGAGTACGTCAAGACACTGTTCGAGGCCGCGAACGAGGGGAGTCGACCCCCTGCCGAGGCAGTTCCGGAGCCCATGACCGGGCCACGAGGGTTGGCTGTCGCGGATGCAGTGAGTGACTATCACGACGCGCTCAAAAGCTGGGTGGACACGACGGATGTGGCAGTGGACATCGATGGGCCACTCGAGCAGGTGGACAGTCACGTTCGCCGGATTCGAGCGCTGGAGGGGACAGTCGAACCGGAACGGGCCGAACAACTACTCGATGCGGTCCGAGCAATCGGTACGTCCCTCCAGACTGGAACCGAGAACACGTTGATCGAACAGGCCCTGTCCGCGCTGCAGTAGCCTACTCGTAAATCGGATGGGCATCAGTCAGCCGGACGACTTCCTCGCTGACTTCAGCGATGACACTCTCATCGTCGATGTTGTTGATGACGCGGCCAATGAGGTGTCCGACTTCCCGCATTTCTTCCGTCGGACCTGTGATGATCCGTCCCGCTACCCTTTTGCCGCTGGTGGCTCTCAATTCGCCCATGAACGACGTATTGGAGGGTCACGTATGGCCGTCCTACTGATCGGTGAGGGGCCGGCTGTTGAATCGGCCGAGGCGATGCTTGCAGACTCCGATGTCGACGTTGCTCGTGGGTCGATGAACGATCTCCCGGCGGCCGATCTCGCCATCGTGGTTGGATTGGCCGGGAGCGAGGGGTTCGAGACGGCAAACGAACAGGCCATCGAATCGGACACCCCCTGGATCGCGGTCGAATTGGGTGGCATCGGTGGTGTCCCAATGCAGGGCCTTTCCGCGACGATCACGACCTTGCAGCCGGGATACGTCTGCTATGACTGTCTCCGCTCGCGTGTCGAAGCAAACGACGTTCACGCAGCAGACGAAGCGACCGCGGAACGGCCCGCGGCCCGACTTGCCGGCTCGTATGCCGGGATTCAGGCGATTCGAGCGTTTTCGGGGGCCCAGGTCGCCGGTGTCGTCGTGGAAGTTCCCTACGCTGAGCGCTCACTCCTGCCAGTTCCGAAGTGTGAACATGCCCCGGAACGGGATCGGTCCCTCGAACTCGACGACATCGATCGGACCCTCGACGAGGCACTTGAACAGGCCGAAATGGCGGTCGGTGATCGACTCGGTATCGTCCCCCTGATTGGCGAACACGATTCGTTCCCACTGCCCTATTATCTCGCCTCGGTGACGGAGACTACGAGTTGGAGCGACGGGAATGCGCCGGATCGGGCCGCGGGTGTCGCACAGACATGGGATGGGGCCTTCATGAAAGCACTCGGCGAATCCCTTGAACGGTACAGCGCTGCGATGTACCGAACCGACGACTTGGAGCGACAAACACCGGATGAAATCGATGGGCCGGCCCCGGATTCGTTTGTAAGTGTGCGCGATGGATATCCTGAATCGGCGGACTCGTGGAAGATGCCCGTCGTTCAGGGGCTCGATTTACAAACGGAGGATTCGGTCACGCTTCCGGCCGATCTCGTCTTCTATCCACCACCGGAGGGCACCATCGGACAGGCCATAACGACTGGCCTGGGGTTGGGAAGTGGCGGCGTCGACGCCGTTCTCTCAGGGCTGTACGAAGTGATCGAACGGGATGCCACGATGCTCTCCTGGTACTCATCCTTCGAGCCGCTTGGGCTCGAGGTGCCCGATTCAACCTTCGATTCGATGGTCGAACGGGCCCGAGGGAACGGACTTTCGGTAACACCGTTGTTGATTACTCAGGATGTTGACGTGCCCGTGGTGGCAGTGGCGGTTTCCCGGGACGAATATCCCCGCTTTGCCCTGGGTTCGGCTGCTGACCTTGACGCGGAGGCTGCAGCAATTGACGCCCTCTCGGAAGCGTTGCAGAACTGGATGGAACTGCGCGATCTCGGCCCAGAGGAAGCAAGCGAGGCGGGTGGGGAAATCGGGGCCTATGCAAAGGAGCCTGGTGCGGCTAGCTCAATGGCGAGCCCCGAGGAAACGGTTCCCGCGACTGCAGTTGGTCCCGAAACAGTTCCGGCGGGCCGTGCGGAACTTGACGCCCTCCTGGACCGAATGGATGCGGCCGGTCTGGACACGTATGCCGCATCGGTTACGTCCAGGGATGTCGAACGGCTCGGGTTCACGGCAGTTCGGGTTCTGTCACCGTCCGCCCAGCCGCTTTTCGTCGACGAGCCGGTGTTCGGGGATCGTGCCAGGATGGTGCCCGAAGATCTCGGTTTCGAACCCCGGCTCGACCGGGCGTTCCATCCGTATCCGTAGCCGGGTTGATTGTATTCTGACGGACGGAATCCTCAAACGCCGAACGTGGCCCGGAGCATGTCCCGGGTTCCCGGACCGAGTCCGACTGCGATAACGGCGATGAGCAGCAACGTGCTGAATCGGGGACTCTCTTCGATCATTTGCTTATCGAACAACCCCGTTACCACCACAGCAGCCGCGATTTTTAGCAGGAGAAATCCCCAGGCTACCCCGATGATTGCGGTGACGCCTTCGGGGACGACGCCCATCGTGATCTCGATGACTGCCCGGTTGACCGGGTGTTTCGGCACGAGGTCGGCTGCGAGTCCAAGTTCGGCGCCCCAGTCGATGCCCAGCACGTTTGCCAATCCATCGACCGAATGTGCCCAGAGAATGAGGGCCCCGAGCGCTGGCGTGCCACTGGCGACCGCTGGAACGTATTGTCGAATCGCCCACCAGCCACCTCCAGCGATGAGTGTCGACCCCCCGATCGTAAGCACCGTGAAACTCGGGTGAAACTCAACGTCGGCTGTTGTCAGTGCGAGCCAGACCAGGCCGAGAAGCGTGAGACCGAGGAGTACCGAGCCAGCGATGGCAATCGGCTGATCGGCGGAGTCGAAATACCCTCCGTTGCGCAATCGGATGCCGAGTATCAGCGCCCCGAGCGCGAGGAAGAAGACGGTGAAATAAATGATCGGACTGATCAGCAGTGCGTTCCAGGGGAACGGGATGAGGCTGGCGCCGGTGCCGGCGAGTGTATCTTGGGCGTCCTCGAGCACTCGAAGTGCGCCCCCGAAGAGCATGAAGGGGAACAGTGGGTAGATCAGGCTGACGTCGACCTCGAAATCAAGCCGGTTGAGAAGGAAGACGACACCACCGAGGGAGAGCAAAAGCGTAACCGCATAGCCGATTTCCGAGACGACGGTATAGCCCGGATAGGCCACTGGCCCGGCTGCACTTGCGGCTGCTGCGGTTGAACTGAAGAAGAGTGGATCGCCGCCGTTCCACGCCACCGCCGCGGCCGCGTGGGCGTCAGCCACAACTGGGCCCCAGAAGTACTGCCAGACGAACCGGGCGTACACGAGGTCCGGGACCAGGACCGACCCGCCGACCAGAATCGCCAGAATTGCTGTGACTCCGGCCGTCCAGAGTTGCTCGATCCGTGTGCTCGGGAATCCCATCTATCCGTTGACAGGGAAAACGCGTGTATCAGCGTTTTGGTCTCACCCGACAGCGCTCCATTAGATTGATGCAGCGGCCGTGGTCAGAACCTCGATCGAACGGTCGAATTCGACGAGATCCAGGTGCTCGTCCGGGGTATGATCCAGTGACGAGTCCCCGGGGCCGTAGGTCGCCATGGGGACGTTCCAGGCCTGGGCGTAGATATTCATGTCACTCGTCCCAGTCTTTCGGAGATGAGCCGGGTCGCCATCGAGGTGGCGGATCCCCCGACGAAGCGCACTGGCGACATCGTTCCGCGGGCGTTCCATGACTGGTTCTATCGCGTCAGTCCATTCGAGATCGCCGGGCTCGATGGCTTCGAGCGTGGATTTGACCTCAGCTACGCCTTTGGCAGGTGGAATCCGAAACTGCGCGTCGATCCACGCCTCGAAATCGAACCCGTCCGGGGTCGTTCCGCCACGCATTTCGACGGGTTTTGGTGTCACCTGCTCGAAAATCGAATCCGTCTCCCCATCGAAGGCAGCTTCGACTCGATCCCACCAGGAGATGGCCTGTTGGATGGCGTTCGGTTCGGGACGTGAGGTGTGCCCGACTTCCGTTTGCACCGAAAATTCCCCACTCAGCAACCCACGGTACCCCATCGTGATCGCATCCCATCCCGACGGCTCGCCATTGATGACTGCTTCCGGAGATTCTCGGTCCTCGACCAGGTATCTCGCTCCAGCAGAGGTTGTTTCTTCTTCTACCACCCCGACGAAACTGACGCCTGCGTTTACTGCTGCGACGGCCATCGCAGTCAACGGTCCTTTCGCGTCCACGCTTCCACGCCCCCAGAGGACCCCGTCTTCGACTCGAACCGGAATCTCGCCCGGCACGGTGTCCATATGGGATGTCAATACCACCGACTCGTCGGCTGGGGCCCTGAGGTTCCCCGCCTCGTCGATCCAGGTCTCCCGCCCATGTTGGTCAAAAAATGCCTGGAGCCGCTTCGCAACTGCAGTTTCTGACCCTGAGACTGACGGGGTTTCGACGACGTCTTTCAGGAGCGAACGTGCGTCCTCGGGAGCAATTTCGGTCATGTTACACCTCGTCGATAACCTCGCTCATGGCATCGACAGTCCGTTCGATTTCATCCGCGCCGATGATCAACGGTGGGAGGAAGCGAACGACTGTCCGGCCAGCTGGGAGGGCCAATATTCCATGGTTCATTGCAAGGTTCCCGACGACCCGGTTTGCCCCGCGTTTGACCTGCACGCCGATCATGAGTCCTTCACCACGAACGGCTTTCACGGAATCCCCGACTGCAGCCTGGAGTTTCTGCTTGAACGTCGAACCGAGCGTTCCAGCGTGGGCCGGGAGGGAGTCCCCGGTGACCGTTTCCAGCGTTGCCTTGCCGGCCGCTGCAATGGCCGGCCCGCCACTGAACGTGGAGCCGTGATTGCCTGCGTCCTCGGCGATCCATTCTCGAACCATGGTTGCGCCCAGCGGGAGGCCATTTGCGATCCCCTTCGCGGCAGTGAGGATATCCGGCGTGACCGGGGTTTGTTCGGTGGCCCACATAGTGCCTGTGCGACCGACCCCCGTCTGGATTTCGTCGAAAATCAGGGCCGCGTCGACGGATTCAGTCGCCTCCCGGGCCGCTTCGAGGAACGAGTCACTCGCTGGATTGATCCCGCCTTCCCCCTGGATCGGTTCCAGAATGACTGCCGCCGTTTCCTCGTCGACGGCATCTCGGAGTTCGGCCTCGTCGTCAAAGGTGATAAATTCGAATCCGTCCGCGAGCGGTTCGAATCCGTCCCGGTACGTGGGCTTCCAGGTCGCTGCGAGTGAACCGAGGGTCCGACCGTGGAACCCGTCTTTCATCGCGATGATTTTTGACCGGCCTGTCGCGTGTCGTGCGAACTTGATGGCTGCCTCGTTGGCTTCGGTTCCGGAGTTGCTCAACCACGCGTGATCGATCGGTTCTGGCGCCAGGTCAGTCACGAGATCGTAAAGGTCCTCTCGAACCTGGACTGGATAGGACCCTTGCACGTAGGTCAATTGCTCGGCCTGGGAGCTGAGCGCGTTGACCACTGCCGGATGAGAGTGCCCGAGGGGCGTACAGGCGTAGCTCGCCCCCATGTCGAGGTATTCCGTCCCGGACTCGTCCTGAAGCATCGTTCCATCCCCGGATTCGATCCGAATCGGCTTCGGGGAGAAGACGAACTCGCTCATTGATCACTCACCGCGGCAGGCTCGACTACCGTCCCGTCTCCAGCCAAGGCACGGCTGATCGGATCATCGGCATTGGCATCCCCGATTACAACCCGTTCTGCCCCGGATTCGAGGGCTTCCCGGGCGGCCATCACTTTCCGACCCATGAACCCCTCCGCTGCCGCCTCGAGTGTCTCGAAGTCGGTCGGCGTTTCGACGGTTTCGATCCGCGTCTGGGGATCATCCGGGTCAGCGTAGACTCCAGACACATCCGTCAACTCAACGAGTGTCGCTTCGAGTGCCCCGGCAACAGCTGCTGCCGCTCGGTCCGCGTCGCTGTTTACTGCAGTCCCTTCTTTTGCAAGCATCGGGACCGAGACGACCGGGGTGTACCCTCCATCGAACAGCAACGAAAGCAACTCGTCGTTGACGGATTCGATGGTTCCGGAATGGTCGCCGCGTCGGATCTTCCGCTTACCGTCTTCCAGCACCCGAATAGCCGACTTGCGACTTCCTTCGAGGACGTGTCCGTCCGGGCCAGAGAGCCCGACGGCGTCGACGCCGACATCCTGCAATTTGGTGACAAGATCCAGATTCAACTTGCCGAAAACCATCTTGAATACCTCCATGGTTTCAGCGTCGGTGAACCGGCCAACGACACCATCGGGTGTTTCAACGTACTCCGGTTCGATGTCCATCCGTTCGAGGGTCTCGTCAACGGCGGTCGAGCCGCCGTGGACGACGACCAGGGACTCGCCATCGTCGACAAGAGTGGCAACATCGGTGAGTGCACCGGCCGGATCGACGGCCTGGGCCCCGCCGATTTTCACCACGACTGTCATGGTGACCCTACCGGGTGCAGTCCCGTAAATTCCAGGCCTGCAGTTTCCTCGTACCCAAACGCGAT
>NZ_JAZKRK010000024.1:0-31108 GCF_036626455.1 Halodesulfurarchaeum sp.
ACCGCCGATCTCGTCCTTGTAAGGGACGCGTCATAACCACTAGACCACGAGCCCGATACGCCAAGAAACCGGCCCCACAGCAAAAACCTTTGTCGGTTCGAGTAGCCCACTGAAGGAAAATCACCTTTCTTATAATGGAGCGAAACCAACCGCAAAATTAGCATGGCAACTACCAGTGACGATAAACTGGAGCCGAAAAAGTCCATCTGCCCCTTCTGTGGGGTCGGATGCGGACTAACATACGACGAAAACAGCGGCAAAGGAACTGGGTGGGAGGGGCCGGTCAACGAAAAAGGCGAACTGTGTCCGAAAGGCGTCGCAGCCTTCGAGATGCTGGATGCCGATGACCGACTTACCCAACCGATGGTCCGGGAAAACGGCCATCTGGTGACGGCATCCTGGGTGGAAGCATTCGACCGGATCATCGAGAACTTCTCGGAGATCGTCGAGGAGCACGGCCCCGAGGCGCTGGGCTTTTTCGCGTCCTCGAACTGTACGAACGAAGAGAACTACCTCTTCCAGAAGATCGCTCGCAAGATCGGGTCGAACAACATCGACAACTGCGCACGCCTCTGTCACGCGTCGACGGTCGCCGCAATGGGCGATCGACTGAACGTCGGCGCCATGACGAACACTACCGACGATCTCAAAGAGGCCGACGTGTTCCTCGTCTGCGGGGCTAATCCCGCCGAGCAGCACCCGGTCATCTTCAACTCCCACCTGGGCCCAGCCCTCCAGGAAGGAACCGAGATGGTCCACGTAGACCCGCGGGAGAACCAGACGACCCGCCAGGCCGAAACCCACGTTCCGGTCACGCCGGGTTATGATATCCCCGTTTTGAACGCGATGGCGAAAGTCATCATCGAGGAAGAACTCCACGACGAGGAGTTCGTCGCCGAGCGCACCGAGGGCTTCGACGCGTTCAAAGCCCACCTTGAAGACGTCGACGTGACAGAGAACGCTGAGTTGGCCGAGGTCGACGAGGAAACGATCCGCGAAGCGGCCAGAACCGTCGCCGAGGCTGACCGTGCGGCGGCCTTTACCGGCATGGGAATGAGCCAGCACAAGTACGGAACGGACAATGTCCACGCGCTGATCAACCTGGTATTGCTCACCGGGAACATCGGCAAGGCCGGCACGGGTGTGAACCCGCTTCGTGGCCAGAACAACGTGCAAGGTGCATCGGACGTGGGCGCCAGTCCGACGTCCCTCCCTGGCTACCAGCCTGTCGAAGATCCCGAGGTACGGGCCGAATTTGAGGAAGCCTGGGGTTTCGAGCCGCCGGCTGAGCCTGGCCTGACCGAAGTCGAGGCGAGTCACGCGGCGGGCGACGAGATCCAAGGACTCTACGTCTTCGCCGAGAACCCGGCGATCACCGAACCACATTCGAGTCAGATCCGCGAGGACCTCGACGAGGCGTTCCTCGTCGTCCAGGACCTCTTCATGACCGAAACCGCAGAACACGCAGACGTAATCCTCCCGGGCAGTGCCTGGGCGGAGAAAAAGGGGACGGTCACGAATACGGACCGCCGGGTCATGCGAATGCGCCAGATGCGTGACCCGCCGGGGGAGGCCAGGACCGACCTGGAGATCATCGAAGAGTTCGGTCGCCGGATGACCGACCTCGACTGTGACTTTGCGGACGCCGAATCCGTCTTCGACGAACTTACCGACGTGAGTCCCATCTATGCTGGCATTTCCTACGACGGGATCGGTGAGAGTGACCAGCGCTGGCCGTTCTACGAGGGTGCGGAGTCAGGAGTTGACATCCTCCACGAAGACGAGTTCTACGGTGGCGAAAAGACCGCCGAGTTCGCGGCCATCGGCCATATCCCGCCGGGCGACGAACTCGAAGCGGACGAACTCGTCTTGACGACCGGCCGAGTCCTCCAACACTTCAACAGCGGGGCCATGTCCCGCCGGACGGAGACCCTGATGCGCATGCGGGGCGATGACACACTCGAAATACATCCCGCCGACGCCGCCGAGCGCGGGATCGAGGACGGTGATTGGGTGACCGTCGAAAACGAGCGCGGCGAACTCGAAGTTGAAGTCGCAGTGACTCCAGCAATCACGGAGGGGACAGTCTTCATGACCTTCCACTACGCCGAGCCGCTGGTGAACGAACTCACGGGCGATTACCTCGATCCGGTGGCCAAGATCCCTGAGTACAAGCACAGCGCAGTGTCCGTCTCGGCCGACGAGTAACGGCTTTTCTTTTTTATATACAGGTCGCCAAAGCCCGTTGATGGCGAAGAATTACAAGATCGTCGAGCCAGACTCGATTCCGGAAACGCCATTTCCCGAATCCGGCGTGACCCACCGAAAACTCTCCGGAGAACTTCGGGCCCAGGAGATGCGGGTGAATCAGGTCACCGTGGATCCGGACGAGGTTGTCGGGTATCACAATCATGCCCGCCAGGAGGAGATCTACGTCTGTCATACGGGCCCAGGTGAGGTGTTTATAGATGGCGAGCACCACGAGGTTCCAGAAGGGGCGATCGTTCGGATCGGCTCGGGACTCCCCCGACAGGTCCTAAATACCGGCGACGAGCCAACGGTCTGGGTCATGTTTGGCGCGCCACCGATCGGAACAACCGGGGATTACGGCGAGTATCAAGTCTCGAAGGATGGCTACGAATCCCAGAACTGAGCCAGGGGATGCCCGTCGGTAGCGGCGAAAGACCGGCAGTATCAGGTATACTTAACTGACGAACCGTCGAATAACGTCTTGTACGCTATGAGTCTCGAATTCGATCTCGAAACCCAAGACACGCCGTTTATCGATCGCCTTGATGAGGAAGCTCGAGACGCCATCCACGAAGCGTCGATGTACATCATCGAGGAGTTGGGCATCCAAGTCAAACACGACGAGGCCGTCGAATATTTCGAGGAGGCCGGTGCCACCGTGGAGGACGAGTACCTCGTCACAGCTGATCGGTCGCTGATCGAGGAGAACGTCGAAACGGCGCCAGAATCGTTCACATTGCACGCACGCAACCCTGACAACAATCTCGAAATCGGAGGGGAAGACACGTTCCGCGCCCCCGGCTACGGCGCCCCGAACGTCCGAACGTTCGAGGACGGCCGTCGCAGCTCGACCACCGACGACTACGAGCTGTTCATGAAGTTGGCCCAGCAGGAAGACGTCATCAACTCGACTGGCTACAACGTGGCCGAGCCGACTGATATCGACCAGGAGGTCAAACACCTCGAGATGGTCAAACGCTCGCTGGAGTTCACCGATATGCCGGTGATGGTCTCAACGTATGGCCAAGACCGGACTGACGCCAATCTCGAAATGATCGGCATGGTCATGGACGACCCCGAACTCTCGAAAACCTACGCGGCTGGCCTCGTCAACACCGTCCCGCCTCGAACGCTCGATTCGGCCATGACCGGTGGCCTCGTCGGCCTCGCGAAGGAAGGCCAGGCTCCGGTCGTCTCGTCGTTCATCCAGGCTGGGGCCTCCGGGCCGGGAACAATGGCCGGCGCAGTCGCGCTTGCGAACGCGGAGAACCTGATGGGGATCACCCTCGCACAGCTCATTAACCCAGGGAACCCTGTGGTGTACGGGGTTCCAGCATCGAACCTCGACATGCGGTATGGCTCGCTCTCGATTGGAAGCGCAGAATCTGCGCTCTTCGCGAACTTCGCCGGAACAATGGGTCGGTACTATGGCGTCCCATCCCGAGGCGGTGGCGGTCTGACGGACTCGAAAACGGTGGACTACCAGGCTGGCTTCGAGTCGATGCTCGTCAACGCCGCTGCGGAGTTCTCCGGCGTGGACTTCGTCCTCCACTCGGCTGGCATTATCGAGTCCTACTCCACCATCTCCCCCGAGAAGTTCGTCCTCGACGCGGAAGCACTTCGCTTCCTCGACCGCTTCCAGGAGGGGTACAAAATCGACGAAGAGATGCTGGCACTCGATATCGTCGAGAAAATCGACCCGGACGATCACTTCCTGGGCGAATCACACACACTGAAGTTCGCCGGTGAGGACTTCCTGATCCCGGAACTCGTCGACAAACGGTCCCATGGCGACTGGAGGGGCGATGGCGAAAAGACCGCCTTCGAGATGGGACACGACCGAGTGGAGGAACTGGTAGATTCCTACTCCAAACCCGAACTCGACGAGGATGTGCAGGAGGAACTCGACGCATTCGTCAAAGAGGAATCAGCCCGGATCATGGACGAAGCGTAGGGAGTCCTAGCGGTTTTTGCTCGATTTTGCAGGAACGGGGGGTTGTTCCGAACCGATTTGGTAGGAGTAGAACAAGACTGGTTAATTTCCAGGCCGGATCGTGTACGTATATATCAAATATCTAACTTCGGGATAAAGTGGGTCACATGGTCATCCAAAAAAGGACCACTCGAACCATACTGTCCTGTGTGGGGTAGTGTACATTCGGTGAAAACATCACGTTCAAAGCGTGCTATGTTCTTACACACCAAATGCCAGGATGGCGGACACTTCCCGAAAACCCGCCGAATTCGACGGGATCAACGAACCAAGATCAAAAAGAGACCGGCCGTCCTATCAAGCAAGATGAGTAGATTAATGTGGGGATGTAGCGTACTAAACTAGTGATATGTCCTCGGAACCAGAGACTGACTACGAGATCGCACAATCCGTAGACGAAAAGCCGATTTGGGAGATTACCGAGCCCTTCGGTCTCGACAAAGACGACCTCGAACTGTACGGTGACTACAAAGCCAAAATCAGCGAGGAAGCTATCGACGACCTCCTCGAGGGGGACAAGGAGGACGGGGACGTCATCCTCGTCACCGGAATGACCCCCACCCCAATGGGTGAAGGGAAGACGGTGACTTCCGTCGGGCTGGGGCAGGCGCTGAACCACATCGGCGAAGACGCGATGATCGCGATCCGAGAGCCCTCGCTAGGTCCGGTCTTCGGCATCAAGGGCGGCGCAGCCGGCGGCGGCTGGTCACAGGTCCTGCCCATGGAGGACATCAACCTCCACTTCACGGGCGACATTCACGCACTGACGGCCGCTCACAACCTAATCTCGGCGATGCTCGACGCCCACATCTCGAAGGGCAACGAGCTCAACATCGACACGAGGAGCGTCGCGTGGCCACGCGCAGTCGACCACAATGACCGGGCCCTCCGCCAGACGATCGTTGGGGCAGGCGATTCCGCCGGTGTCACCCGGATGGACGAGCACGTCCTCACCGCGGCTTCGGAGCTGATGGCCATCCTCTGCCTTGCGGAGGACGTCGAGGACCTCAAAGAACGTATCAGCCGAATCATCGTCGCCTACGACGATGACGGCGATCCCGTCACGGCCGGAGACATCGAGGCTGCTGGCTCCTCCGCGATTCTCCTGCGCGACGCACTCCGACCGAACGTGGTCCAGACAATCGAGGGGACGCCCGCCCTGGTCCACGGTGGTCCATTCGCGAACATCGCCCATGGGACGAATTCCCTGATCGCGGACTACGTGGGCAAGAAGATGGGCGATTACCTCGTCACCGAGGCCGGGTTCGGCTCCGCCCTCGGCGGGGAGAAGTTCCTCGACGTCGTGAGTCAGCTCGGCGATGTCGAGCCTAGCACAATCGTGCTTGTCGGCTCCGTCCGCGCCCTGAAATACCACGGCAAGGACATGTGGCCCTTCGAGGGGCAAGAGGCCCTCCAGGAAGAGGACGTGGAAGCCGTCAAGGCCGGCTTCGAGAACCTCGACCAGCACGTCGAAAACCTCCGGCAGTTCGGCCTGCCGGTCAGCATCGCCATCAACCGCTTCCCTTCGGACACGGACGCGGAAATCGAGGCAGTCCGGGAGCACTACGAAGAAGTGGAAGGCGTTCGCGTCGCCGAGTCGAACGTCTTCGGCAACGGTGGCGAGGGCGGCGTCGAACTCGCCGAGAAGGTTATCGAGTCAATCGAGGAATACGACGGCGGATTCGAGCCGCTGTACGACCTCGACGCTTCGCTCAAGGAGAAGATGGAGACCGTCGCGACCAACATCTACGGCGCGGACGGCGTCAACTACGTCGGCTCCGCCGAGGAGGACATCGCCCAGCTGGAGGAGATGGGCCTGGACGATGTTCCAGTCGTCCTCTCGAAGACCTTCCACTCGCTCACCGACGACCCGTCGCTGAAGGGCGCCCCCGAGGGCTGGACCCTCGACGTCCGCGAACTCTACCCCTCGGCTGGTGCCGGGTTCGTCGTCGCGCTCACTGGTGACGTCATGACCATGCCCGGTCTCCCCGCCCGCCCGGCGGCCGCCGACATGGACATCGACGCCGACGGCACGATCTCCGGCCTCTTCTAGATCGGCCGACCCGCGGTATTCTGCGGATCTCTTTTGTGGTTCTTCGAGGACACACCAGGCACTGCTGGTGGATACAGGCCGTGATTGTCAAAAGCCGGCGAAGTCCCCCCGCTGGCGAAGTTTATTAATCTTGAGCCCATTATTCACCAAGAACCCGGACATCCGGGACAATAGTTACCATGAGCACTGAGGACGATGCGGTCAAAACGATCTGTCCGTACTGTGGCGTCGGCTGTGGACTCAAACTCAAACCAGGCGAGGAGCCCGGCTCGGTGAACTTCCAACCCTGGTTCGATGCGCCTGTAAACGAGGGAGCACTCTGTGTCAAAGGGAGTGCTGCGGTTCAGCACGTCGATCACGAGGACCGGTTGATGGAACCGCTCATCAAGGAAGACGGGGAGTTCCACGAGGCCACATGGGAGGAAGCTCTCGAGCGCGTGGTCGAGGGACTCGAATCCGTCCGCGAGAACTACGGGCCGAAAGCGGCCGGATTTTTCGTCTCCTCCCAAGTAATGAACGAGGAGAACTACCTCTTGCAGAAGTTGGCCCGCCGGTATGGGTCGAACAATATCGACAACTGTACACGACTCTGCCACGCCTCGACAGTCGCGGCGTTGAGAGATAGTTTGGGCACCGGTGCGATGACAAACAGCATGGCCGACCTGAAAGAGGACGCAGACGCCTACTGGATTCAGGGTGCCAATCCAGCCGAACAACACGTCATCGGTCACTCGAAGTATTTCAAACAGGCCGCAAACGAGGGGACGACTGTCATCCAGGTCGACCCACACGAGAACAAGACGACGAAATCTGCGGACGTCCACCTGCAAGTCAAGCCGGGGACGGACATCCCGCTTTTGAACATCGCCCTGAAGACGATCCTTGAGGAGGAACTGTACGACGAGGAGTACATCGCTGACCGGACGAAGGGCTTTGAAACACTCGAGACCGAACTCGCGGATTTCGACGTCGAAGCGGCCGCCAACACGGCCGGCGTCGATGCCGAAAAGATCAAAGACGCCGCCAGAACCTTCGCCGAAGCGGACAACGGGGCTATTTTCACTGGCATGGGCATGAGCCAAAAGACTTGTGGCACCGACAACGTCCAGAATCTCATCAATCTGGCACTGATCACAGGGAACCTCGGGAAACCGGGAACTGGCATTAACCCACTCCGCGGCCAGAACAACGTCCAGGGTACGAGTGACGTCGGCGGAATGCCAAACGTCCTCCCTGGCTACCGCGAAGTCGAAGACCCGGATGACCGGGCCGCTGTCGCAGATGTCTGGGGCTTCGAACCGCCAGCTGAGAATGGACTGACGAGCCTGGAAGTAACGGACGCAGCCGGAGATGACATCCAAGCCCTCTATGTCATGGGCGAGAACCCGGTGCTGAGCGAACCGAACTCGAACGAGGTGGAGGCGAACCTGCAGGAACTGGAGTTCATGGTCACACAGGATATCTTCATGACCGAGACCGCAAAACTCGCCGATGTGGTCCTGCCGGCGACGTCCTGGGTCGAGCGAGGGGGGACGGTGACAAACACCGACCGCCGCGTCCAGCGGATGCGGCCTGCCATCGACGTGCCGGGCAACACGCGCCACGACTTCGATATTGTGAGCGAGATCGGGACCCGTCTGTTCGATGCGGGATTCGACTACGAGGGCCCCGAGGAAGTCTTCGAAGAACTCCGGAAAGTAGCGCCCATCTACGCCGGACTCACGTACGATCGAATCGGGGACCAGGGGATGCAGTGGCCCGTCGAAAGCGAGGACGACGACGGGACCCAATACCTTCACAAAGAGGAGTTCCCAACCGATGACGGACTCGGGAAGATCCGGGGCGTGAGCCACCAGCCACCCGCGGAGACCGAAGACGAGGAGTACCCGCTCGTACTCACAACCGGCCGCATCGAAGAGCACTACAACACTGGCGAGATGAGCCGCCGGTCGGAAAACCTCATGCGGCAGACAGACCACAACTTCATCGACATCCATCCAACAGATGCCGAAGCGAGGGGAATCGAGGACGGGGACGTGGTCCAGTTGACCACCCGACGTGGCGAAATCGACGTGGCGGCAAACGTCACTGAGGCCACGAAAGAGGGGGTCGTCTGGACGACTCCACACTTCGAGGACTCCCAGACGAATCGAGTCACGAACGACGCCGTCGACCCGGTCGCCAACATCCCCGAATTCAAGGTGGCCGCCGCAACGATTTCCGTGGACGTCACGGAATCCAGTGCGGACTGAGCCCCACAGCTTTACTACGGGGCTCCTCCAATCGGTGCTCATGAGTGATGTTCCGGAGGCCGTCGATTACGTCGATAACAGCTTTTTCCGGCGGGGGATGGTGGTGGCCATTCTGTATGCCATTGTCGACGGGCTGATCCTGTTGGTGCCAGGACCGTTCGTTCTGTTTCGATTAATCGGCGTGATCGCAGCCTACTACGCGACCCGCGACATGATCGTCCTCCGCGAAGCCGGATTGGAGTGGGGAAAAACCCGCTTTGCGATCCTCGTGTTCGTCGGAATCGGCGGTTTCCTGGGGTTTTTCTTCTACGCGTGGCGCCGGACAGTCCACCTCAGAAATCTCGAAATCGATCCGGACGCGATCGAGTGAATACTCCCACATTTCGACCAACTGCTCGAATACCTACTCGCGGAGTTCGACCAACGGCTCCTCGGCACCTCGTAACTGCGTGAGCGCAACCCGATCCGCCCGGCTCCGCTCGAGCACCCGATCGGCAATCTCTCGGGCGGTCGCACGATCCGTGTCGTCATCGACCTTGTTCAGGATTGGAATGTACTCGGCCGTCTTTGGGACGTGTTTTTGGGTCCCATTCGGACTCGAAAGGACAGTCGCCACGTCCTCGATCCCGACTTTCTCGCCCGACTCCAGCCCGGTCAGGGCGCTCACTCGTTCAGGCCGATGCACGTACTCCTCGGTCAGGGGTTTCCCAACAATGTGGGTGCTGACCACTCCCAAAACCCGATCGGCCGCCGGAGGAATCCTGGGTTCGTCCTCGCCTGGCACCTTGAACTCCCGGTTTCGAGCGCCGTCAGATTTGACGAGCACCGCCTCCGGAATCGGGCACGCGGCGATCTCCTCGATCGTCTCCAGGTCGTAGCCGAGATACCGTGATTCCTCGAATCCCGGAACAAGGCCCACTGGCCATTCGCGAACGGATTCGAGGGTCGAAACTGGATCCGTCGTTTCGTGGATTTCGGCGACGTGTTCGTCGAATCGCGGAATCCGGACAGCTGTCGTCAAGACGGCCCGGTCAAGTTCGGTTCCGACCGTGTAGAGGGTGCTTTTCTTTCCCCCTGCACCAACGACGGCCGTCAACCCCGAGTCCAGGCCGAGTTCCGTCACGAAATTCATATCTCTGCTTTCGGAGCCGTGACCATAAGCCATCCGTCCCTTACACTCCGAACCGGCTTATTCGCCCTCGATCGAGATGAGGCTCCCGACCGACTCCCCTTCCATCACCGTCGAACCGCGGTTGAGGGAGAGAAGCAACCCCTTCCGTTCGGTTCGAACGGTTTGGAGCCGTTCGAAACTTGTCGGGTCGAACACTTCACCGATCTCGGTCCCGGCCTGAAGTCGGTCCCCAACTGAGACTGTCGTCGAGCGGAACAGACCCGACTCCTCGATGAAGACGGACTGTTTGTCGGTTCCGACTGTCGGCTCGTGGTCAGGCACTGGCCCATCGAGAACCCCCATTTCTCGTAGCACGTCTTCGATACCGCTGACTCCACTTTCCACTGCAGATTCGACGATTTCCCGGCTGTGGGCAAGTTCGGGCGTGATAGCTGGGATGCCAGCGGCTGCAGCGACTTCGCGGATTTTGCCTTGGCCCCCGTTCGCTGGATTGGAGACCGGGGACCCGTCCTCCACGAGGAGTTCGACCCCAAATGCCTCGGCTAACTCCTTCGAACGACTGTCACCGGACGTAAATCGGGTGTGTGAACACATGTATGGCCCACCCGTGTGTAAGTCGACGATTGCATCGGCGTCTTTGGCGCGCTGCCAGAGACTGTCCACGAGCCGTTCCATCAACGTCCCCGCTGGGTCGCCGGGCCAGATCCGATTCATGTTCGAGTTGATCGCGTCCAACCGCGTTGGGGACATGTAGACCCGGTGGTCGAAGGCAAAGGGGTTCGCGACTGGAACCGCCAGCACCTCCCCATCGAGGGTTGTATTTCGAAGTCGTTCATGAAGCCGGCGAAGGACGGCCGCACCGTTGACTTCGCCCCCGTGCTGGAGCGCCTGCAGGTAGACGGTCGGACCGGATGGGTCCCCACGATACCGATGGAGAAGCGTTTCCACGGTACGGCCCGAGGGCAGGCGGGCAAGCGGTACCGATTCGACAGTGTGGCTCACGTCCCGGCCAGTCATGGCAGTGACCTCGGCGGCGATGGCCTTGAGCGTTCATATCCACAGAGCGGGGAACATGGCTCTCCAGGGGTGCCAGGAGTACGGGCCAATACGACTTCGTTCAATCAGTTTTTGTAGGGTCATCGTGTACGGTTGACATACCAATGTCCGAGGAGTCACAGGTTACGTTCTACCCCTGGAAAAAACAAATCGACGTCGACCCGGATACGACACTTCTGAATGCGGCCGAAGACGCAGGGGTGAGTATCGAAGGGCTCTGTGCCGGCAATGGTCAGTGTGGAACTTGCAAAGCGATTATCGGCGAGGGCGACGCGAACCTCTCCGACTTCGCCAAAGCCGAAGAACAGACCCTCTCCTCGGAACAGCGGGAGAACGGCTATAGACTTACATGTCGGGCCACGGTCGAAGAGCCCGGCGACGTCGATGTAACCGTCCCCCCGGACTCCCAAAAGACCGCAGGCATTGTTCTCACGGAGGGCCACGAACTCGAATACGAGATCGATCCGGTGGTCAAAAAATACCACGTCAATCTCCCGACCCCATCGCTTTCGGACAACGTAGCCGACTTCGAACGAATCGGAGAGGCCCTCGAGGAAACTTACGAACTCGATCTGGAATCGGTCGACTACGAGATTCAACGGGAACTCCCGAACCGGATGCGGGAGCAGGAAGTCGAGGACCGACTCAAAGCAACCGCGACAGTCTACGACGACGAGGAACTCATCGACGTCGAACCCGGCCTCTCGGAAACAGCCTACGGGCTGGCGATCGATCTGGGAACGACGACAGTCGCGGTCTACCTCGTCAATCTGAAAAACGGCAACACCGAGGCGATCAGCTCCCAACTTAATCCCCAGACAAAACAGGGCGGGGACATCATGACCCGGATGCGGTACACCCGGCGCAACGATGACGGGCGGGAGGAACTCAAAAAAGAGATACGGACGGGCATCAACGAGAACATCAAGGAAGTCGTCAATGAGGCAGGCATCGACCACGAAAACATCTACGAGACCGTCTTCGTGGGCAACACCGCGATGCATCACCTCTTCTTGGGCATCGATCCGGCCTACGTTGCGGGGTCGCCTTACGTCGCCGCCAGGGAGGCACCGATGAAGGTCAAGGCGAGGGAACTCGATATCGACATCAACGACTCGGGGTACGTCTACTGGCTCCCGGTCAGTGGTGGCTGGGTCGGACCGGACAAGGTCTCCGTGCTGCTCGTGGCGGGCCACTACAAGGAACCCGAGACGACGGTCTGTATCGACATCGGAACGAACGGCGAGATATCGGTCGGAAACGAAGACGAGATGCTGGTGACTTCTGCACCGGCTGGGCCGGCGCTGGAAGGAGCGGAGTTGCGATACGGAGTCCGAGCGCAGGCCGGTGCCATCGAAGAACTCTGGGTCGATCCCGAGACCCTCGATCCGACCTACGAGACCATCGACGACGAACCGGCAAACGGACTCTGTGGCTCCGGCGTGATCGACGCCCTGGCCCAACTCTTCGAAGTCGGGGTCGTCGATCAGCGCGGGAAGTTCCGCGACGAAGTGATGGACCACCCACGAGTCCGGACAAACGACGACGAGGAACTCGAATACGTGGTCGCCTACGCCGAGGAGGCCGCACTCGCAGAGGACATCGTGATGACACAGAACGACATCCGCTCGGTCCAGATGGCCAAAGCCGCCATCCAAGCCGGAACACGGGTGCTCATGGGCGAACTGGACATCAAGGACCCCGATCGTGTGCTAATGGCGGGGGCCTTTGGCAATTACATCGACAAGATCTCGGCGATGACCATCGGGATGTACCCGGACATCGACGAGAACGACGTCGTGTCACTCGGCAACGCCGCCGGTGTCGGGGCCAAACTTGCCTTGCTGGACAGCGAGCGACGGGCCGAGGCCGAACGGATCGTCGACGAGGTCGAGTACTTCGAAATCGCCGGAACCGACGTCTTCCAGGAAAATTTCATGGAGTCGATGTACCTTCCACACGAGGATTTCGATCTCTATCCCCACGTCAAAGAACGGGTCAAGGCGAGCCGCGAACTCGAGGCAGCACGGCTGGAGGAAGCAAACTCCGACGACTAACAGGGCAGGCAAAAAAACGGCGGATCGAAACGAAATCGGAGAAACTTGTTATCGGAAGATCTTGAACAGCGGGTGGTCCGGATCTGCACGGCGGCCTTCGCCCATCTGCGCGCCATAGGCGACGTAGGCGTCGGCGGTGGACATGACTTCATACATCTCCGCTGCACCGTGAACGGGGCCGTAGATGTTGAAGTCAGCACCCAGGAGCGAAATGACTGAGTTGGCCACTGCCTGGCGCAGCTGCCGTGAGTTCTCCGTGAGCGGGTCGTTCATCTCCCACTGGATGACCTCGTTGTGTGGGGCACACCCCATCGGAATACCATACTCGTTTTTGAGTTCGTGGATGATCTTTGCGACGTATCCCGAGTCCGGAATATCGATGATGCCGGGGTCGACGATCGGCTGTTCGATGCCGGCTTCTTCGGTGACCTCGAGATTGGCTTCGAGTGCGCCTCGTCGGCCATCGATGGACATGTCCGTCGTGTCGATACTCAGGAGGACCGCGGTGTTGATACCGGACTGCTGGATGGCCTCGATCTCCTTGTCGACCTCCTTCGTACTGGACTCGATGGAGTTGTAGATGATCTGGTCTTCGATGCCGATTTCGCCGGCGAACTTCGCGGCCTCGGACCGGATCGACGGCGTCGGACCGTCCATGAAGATCGGTTGGTCGGTCACGTCGGCCATGAACTCGATGTGTTTTTTCAGGGCCTCGGGGGAGTCACCAATGGTGTCAAAGGCAGCCGGGTTGCCGGTCTCCTCGGAGACTTCCTCGACCTTGCGGATGGCCTCTTCTGCGGCCTCCTCGTCGAACTCGCCCGTCGTCGGGTCAGTTTGAACAGCGTCGCCTTTATAGAAAATGCTTCCGACCATGAGGGTCGGTGTTTCGCCCGGTTGGCCACCGACTTCAGTGCCATGAATGTCGTAGGTCTCTTGGTCCGCTTCGAAGGTGAACATCACTAGAAAATCCGCCACGGGCCAAGTTAATTCTTCCCATGTCCGGTCCCGTTTCAGGCCGTCTGCCTGTAAATTTTACCGGTTTACGGGGTTTTCCCGATCAGTTCAGACGTAACTCCGGCGCCATTGCTCTGTGTCCGCAGCCTGATTGAACGTATACAAGTGAACGTCTTCGATACCGTAGTCACCGGTCTCGTAGTACTCGCCGAGTCCCTGAATGAAATCATCCGGTGCGTACTGGCCACGGGACCCCAGGAACTGTTTGATAAAGTCAAAGATACCGGTGGTCTTGCGAAGGTAGTTGAGCGAATCGCCGACGCCGATTTCTCGGGAGATGCTGAGCAATCGCTGATACTTCATGACGCCAGGCACCCCGACAATGATCGGCAACTCGACGCCGGACTCCGAGCTGATTTCACTGGCCCAGCGGGCCACCGCATCCGGATCGAAAGTCATCTGGGTGACGATATAATCGGCGTAGGGCTCCTTTTTCACGAGGTGCTCCCGGAGCGTGTCGTCCTCGATGAACTGATGGCCCTCGGGGTAGCCCGCGATACCAATCCGCTCGAAATCGGTGTCGAGTTCCTCATCGAGGTCCGCGAGCATCGCATAGGACGAGTCGTAGGGACCTTCCGGTTCCTTGTTGTCGCCTCCTGGAACGAAAATGTCCTCGATGCCCGCCTGTTTCAGTTTCTCAGTGATCTCCGCCAGGTGGTCCTGGCTGCGCACGGCCCGGGCGGCGACGTGGGTCGATACTTCAAAGCCTTTCTCGGCCAGGGTGAGAGATCGTTCGACAGTTTCGTCGACGCCTTTGTCCGGCGATGCAGTCAACGCCACCGTCGACCCCGTCGGAAGTTGATCGGCCTCATCGTAGAGTCCGTCAAAGGGGAGCAATTCGAAATGTGGATCTGCTAAGAGTTCGCTTGCACCATCCCGTGTCATGTTTACACACTAGCTGTGAGAGGGATATCACTCTTTGGCACGCCGAAGTTTAGGGGGTATTTACGGGATGGCGGCGAGGTCATCTAGAAAACCTCAAGGTGCTTTCCTGGGTAGCATTCAGATGGCACGGACTCCGTGTTCGAACGACCAATGACATACATTATCGACGGCAACGAACTCGCGGATTCGATTCGCACAGACCTCGAAGACAGCGTGGAAACGCTCACTGATGAGGGTGTCACTCCCGGGCTCGCGACCGTCCTAATGAGCGACGACCCAGCGAGTGAAACCTACGTCTCGATGAAACAGAAGGCATGTGAAGAGATCGGGATGGAGAGTTTCCACATCGAGATCGATCCCGACGCACCCGCGGAGGAACTCTATGACACGATTGACGACCTGAACGAGGACCCCGAGGTTCACGGTATTCTCGTTCAGTTGCCCGTTCCTGATCAGGTCGACGAGAGCCGGGTCCTCAAGGAAATCGACCCGATGAAGGACGTCGACGGGTTCCACCCGACGAACGTCGGCCTCATGGTCAGCGGAAACGCCCGATTCAAGCCCTGTACCCCACACGGCATCCTCAAGATGATCGAGGATGCAGGGGTTGACACCGAAGGCAAGGACGTCGTCGTGGTTGGTCGCTCGAACATCGTCGGCAAGCCGGTCGCGAACCTGCTGATGCAGAAGACAGATTACGGGAATGCGACCGTGACGGTCTGTCACTCACGGACGGAAAACCTCGCGGAGAAGACCCGCAACGCGGACATCGTCATCGCCGCCGCGGGCGTCCCGGAGATGATCGACGGCTCGATGCTCTCGGAGGGCCAGACAGTCATCGATGTCGGGACTAACCGTGTGGACGACGAACTGGTTGGTGACGTTGAGTTCGAATCCGCAAAAGAGGTCGTCGACGCCATCAGCCCGGTTCCGGGCGGTGTCGGCCCGATGACGATTACGATGTTGCTTTACAACACGGTCAAATCCGCCGGTCTGAACCACGACATCGACGTCGAACTGCCGTAGACGGTCCTCACGCTATCCGTTTTTCCGCCTCTTTGGTGAAATAATGCGAAGTCTTGGGTGAGAGACCTATCGCTCACCACCGAGAAAACGGGAAAATCCCGAGGTATCCGACTAGTCCGTCGCGGCTTCGATGGCGTCGGTCAGCTCGGGTACGACCTCATGGAGGTCGCCGACGATCGCGTAGTCGCCTTTGTACATGATCGCTGCCTCGGGATCAGTGTTGATCGCGAGGACGTTTTCCGAACCTTTCGCCCCGACCCAGTGCTGAACAGCGCCACTGAGCCCCGCGGCGATATAGAGATCGGGAGCGATCTTCTGCCCCGTCTGTCCGATCTGCGCATCGTGGGAAACCCATCCCTCGTCGACAGCAATGCGGGTCGCACCGACGGTCGCACCATCGAATTGGTCGGCCAATTCTTCCAACTGTTCGAAGTCCTCCTCGCCGCCGACACCTCGGCCCCCGCCGATGACGATGCGGGCTTCGGGAAGCGGGACGCCTTCGATGTCCGCCTCTTCGACGCGGTCGATCGCAACCTCGAAAGAGGCCTCATCGACATCCGGCGTGATCGTCTCGACAGCGGCTTCCCCGTCGCCGACAGGTTCGATGGGGAGTTCGTGGTCCGGCGCCGAGAACACTTTCGTCTCACCTTCCATCGTCGCGTGCTCGAGCAGACTGCCACCCCAGCGCTGCCGGGTGATTTCACAGGTCTCGCCGTCGGTATCCACCTCGAGCGTGTTCGCCGCCATCGCGAGGTCCCGCTTGGCACTGAGATGAGCCAGGACTTCGTTCGCGGTATCCGTCCCGCCGCCTATGACGGCGGCCGAATCGAGATCGTCCATGAGAATGCCCAGCGCGTCAGCGCGGGCTTCCGGCGCATAGGATTCCGAAAGGTCACCCCCACAGACATACGCAGTATCGACACCATACTCGCCCAGTCCTGCTGCAAGCTCTTCGCCGCCAAACATCGCGGCGGAGACGTCCTCGTCGACCTGGTCGGCCAGGTCCCGGGCGAGGGTCAGCATCTCCAGGGAAGTTTCAGCGATTTCGCCGTCGCCGTGTTCGATGAGTGTCAGCACCATCTTAGAGCACCTCCATTTCTTCGAGGACCTCGACAGCATTGTCCACGGCCTCGGGGCCCTCCCCGAGGACTTCGGCTTCTGAGTCCTCGGCCTCGGGCGTCTCGAGTTCCTGCATTTGCAGGCGATCCTCGGTGTCCTTCGGATCGAGGACCTCGAGTTCCTGTTTCTTGGCCTGCATCCGGCTCCGCATCGACGGGTAGCGCGGTGTATTCAGGCCTTCCTTGACGGTGATGACAGCCGGCGTGTCGACTTCAAAGACTTCCGAACCACCGGGAACGTCTCGCTTGGCGATTGCCGTGTCCCCATCGACGTCGAAGTCTTTGATACCGGTGACGACCGGGAGGTCGAGTTGGTGAGCCACGCGAATTCCGACCTGGTAGTTCGCGTTGTCACCGGACTCGTTGCCGAAGAAGAGGAGATCAAAGTCACGTTCCTCGACACCATCGGCGATGGCTGTGGCCGTGGATTCCGGCCCCCATTCCTCGCCGTCGGTTTCCATGATGATCCCCTCGTCGGCACCGCGGCCGATTCCTTCGTAAATCTGGTCCTCTACGTCCTCGGGACCGAGGCTCAGCACTGTCGACGTGCCGCCCTCCTCCTCGACGACCTGCACGGCTTCTTCGATGGCACACTCCTCGTGCGGCCCCATCGTGTAGCCCACCGCTGAGGCGTCTACCGACTGTTTGTCTTCTGTTAGAACGATCTCTGCCCCGGTGTCCGCGACTCGTTTGATACAGGCTAATGTTTCCATAGTTATGATTAACGTGTGTAAGTGACCGGTTTCGAACCCCGGAAACGCCCGAGGGCGGACCCAGGACGACTGACCGGTCGCAGTCAGCTTAGCTCAGGATTCTTTCGTTGCCGGGGTCGAACAGCGGCTTGCTGCCGACACGTTCGATCTTGACAGGGTAGTCCTGGTCGAAGTACTCGACCTGCAGTTCCTTGCCTTCTTCCGCGACGTCAGTCGGGATGTAGGCAAACATGAGGTGCTTGCCGACCGAGGGACCAGTCGCGGCACCTGTCGTGTACGAGCGTCGACCCTCGTCGTCGATCAGCACGTTGCCGTCGAGATCTTTGACCGGCTCACCGCCCAGCGGATAACGCTCAACGCCACCTTCGGGGTTGTGATCGGTCACTGACAGCGTGCACAGCTTCGCGGCTGGCTCGCTTTCGATCGCTTCCACATAGGCTTCCTTGCCGATGAAGTCGGCGTCCTTCACGCCGTGGAAGTCCAGTCCGGCTTCGACCGGGTTGTTTTCGGTCTTGAGCTCTGTGCCGAGCAGGCGGTAGCCCTTCTCCATGCGACCAGTGGCGCCGTAGACACCCGTCCCAACCGGGCGGAGGTCATACTCCTGCCCGGCTTCGTAGATGGTGTCCCAGAGGTGTCCGGTCTGCGCCATCGGTGCGTAGAGCTCCCAGCCGAGTTCGCCGACGTAGGAGATGCGCATCGCCAGGGCCTTGACGTCGCCAATGTGGACTTCCTGGGCCGTGTAAGCCGGGAAGGCCTCGTCCGACATGTCTTCCTCTGTGATATCCTCCATGACCTTCCGGGCTTTTGGACCCCAAACGCCCATCGTGCCGAGTGCGGAGCTCTTGGAGACGAGTTCGACTTCCATGTCGTCCTCCATGTGCTCGCGGATCCACTGCTTGTCGTGGCCTGCGTCGCCGCCACCGGTGATGAACCGGAAGCGGTCCTCCTCGAGGCGCACGACGGTCAAGTCAGCACGGAAGCCAGCGCTCTGGTCGAGGACCGGCGTGTAGACCAGATTGCCGACGTCGCCGTCCATTCGGCCGACGGTGATTTTCTCGGCCATTTCGAGAGCGTCCGGGCCTTGCAGCTCGTAGATACCGAAGCCCATGTCGCCGATCAGGCCGACGTTGTCCCGCATGTGCAGGTGCTCGGCCAAGATGATCGGGGACCACCAGCGCCGGTCCCACTCGTGGGGCCGGGACAACTCGTTGATGGTTTCCTGGTACTCCTGCAGCAGGTCCGCGTTATCGCGGAACCAGCGGGGTCGCTCCCATCCCGCGGACTCGAAGAACATCGGGTCGAACTTTTCGAGCCGGTCGTGGAAGCCAGTCTGGCGGAGCGGCCGGCCGGTCATCCACTGCTCGGAGGGGTGAATCGTGCCGTAAATCTTGCGGAAACCCTCTTTCGAACGGGCCTCGATGTAATCCATCCCTTGGCCGTACTCCTCGTATCGGGCGATGTTTTCGCCCTCCATGTCCACTTCGATCGCTCCATACCCTTTCGTAATCCATTTGGCAACTTCCTTGCCCAGCGCGGGTGCCTCTTTGATCCAAATCGCCGCGACGGACCACAGGTTGTCGAATTCTTTTAATGGCCCGATGATGGGACCGCCGTCGGCGGTCAGCGATAGCAACCCATCGATGGAGTGACGGATGCCAGCGTCGGGATCGTCCAGAATTTCGGGCATGAGCTCGAGTGCATGCTCCATGGACTCCTCGAAGGCGTCCTCGGTGAGTGGCGGCTGTGTCGGCGAGAGCGGCGCCTCGTCGATGGATGGAATGTCCTCGACGTCCCACAGGATCGGCGGGTGGGAGTAGGAGCCGACCTCGATTTCGCCGCCGTGCTGGCGCTCGTACATCCGGTGATCCATGTCCCGGACAATCGGATACTCGATCCCTTCGATGCCCTCGAACTGCTCGATCGGGCCCACGCTGATCATCTGGTGGACGGCCGGGGTGAGCGGGATGCGGGACCCGGCCATCTCGGCCAGTTCCGGACTCCAGATCCCGGCAGCAATGATCAAACGGTCTTCGACCTCAACGTCCCCTCGGTCGGTTTCGATGCCCGTGGCCTCCTCACCATCCGTGAAGATGTCCGTGACTTCCGTGTTCGGGGACACCGTGAGCCTGCCCATGTCCTTCGCACGTTCGCGGCAGATCTCCCCGAACTGGAGTGAGTCCGCAACACCGGCATCTTTGAAGTAAACACCGCCCTCAAGGATGTCCTCGTTGATATAGGGCACCTTCTCTTTGACCTCATCCGGGGTGAGGAGTTCGGCGTGACCCCCGAAGGCCTTTGCCGAATGGACTCGTCGCTTGTTCTCCTCCATCTGCTCTTTCGTGCGAGCAACCTCGATGCCACCAGACGTATCGTACACGCCAGCTTCTCTGTACTGCTCGATGGAGTCATAACCCAGCTGGGTCATCTCCTTCGAGTGTGTCACCGGCATCAGGAAGTTCGACGCGTGACCGGTTGATCCACCGGGGTCCGGAAGCGGACCCTTGTCGACCAGAAGGATGTCTTCTACGCCCTGATCAGCAAGGTGATAAGCGAGACTGTTCCCCACGATACCAGCACCGATTATTACCGTTCCGGCGCTGTCAGGTAGTGTGTTTGAACTCATTGATTATACCTCGGGACTGTCCACGTTCGATCGCTCCATGGCTCGTGCCAGGATTGACCACGCTTCGCTAGGGTGTGAACCGGCCCCACAACTATACCTCTCGGCGGTTTTGCACATATAGTTTCCGGAGTCGATGATAAATCATTGCATAAAAATATCGTGCCTTCAAATAGAGGATGTGCCTTTCATGTTATAGAAAATCGATAGAGGGGATAGTGGTAATTGCTGCGAAATTGCATGACTGTCACAAGTCTATCGAGTAGTGGAACGTACCAGCACCAACAAAATTGAGGGTAAAATCGGAGACCGGACCGATTTTGTATCAACTGGAAATAACAAATATAGGCCACGACCGTACCCCCCGTTCGGGCGGAACAAGTGGGGCTGTCCGAAACCGGTGGACTTCTGAACCCAACCCGTTTACTCCGGAGACGTGACATCGGAGACAGCCCCGCCCCGTCGGACCCACCTGATCGAGGTGAACCTCACCGACGGAACCGTCACCCGAGAACAAATCCCGGAGTCGTGGCGCCGTCGGTTCGTGGGCGGGAAGGGACTCGGTGCACGGTATCTTTACAAGCGAACCGAGGCTGGCGTCGATCCGCTTGGACCGGGGAACGCGTTACTCTTCATGGTTGGCCCGCTCTCAGGACTCCTTCCGGGCGAACCCCGATATGCCGCTATCACCAAATCACCGCTCACTGGGACGTTTTTGGACTCCTACAGCGGCGGTGATTTTGCGGCCCACCTTGCAGGGAGTCTAGACGACGCGATGGGGGTTATCGTCACAGGGCAGGCCGTTGACCCGGTCTCCCTCAGGATTAGCGAGGGCGACATCTCTATCGAACCTGCGTCGACGTGGGGAAAGGGAGTGGAAGCCACCTGCAAAGCCTCTACGGACGCGAAAGTCGCGTGTACGGGCCCGGCCGGCGAAAACGAAGTGGTGTATGCCTCCATCGCCTCGGACTGCGGTGATCATCACGCCGGCCGGGGGGGTGCCGGTGCTGTTATGGGGTCGAAACAACTCAAATCCGTTATCGCCGTCGACGACCCTCCGACCGGTCTCGAATCCCTCCGCGCCGAATACGAGGAGCGCTTTGGCGAAGGAGACACGGACGAGTGGCACCGAACCAGCGAAACGGTCGAATCCATCGATTTTGCCGACGAAGTCGGCGCGCTCTCGACCCGCGGCTGGCAAGAAAGCACTTTCGACGGCGCGGACGACATCGGCATCGAGGCAGTCAGAGCAACAGACCACGAACGTGAGCGCGAGGGGGACCCCATTCCAGGCGGGTTCAATGTCGAAATCGACGACGAAGAAAGCACCCCCCGCGGTGGCACCCAAATGACCCTCGGCGCAGGGCTGGGCATTGACGACTTCGAGGACGTGGCGACACTGGGACTGGCTTGTGACCGCCTCGGGATCGACATCATCGGTGTCGGAAACGCAATCGCCTGGGCGATCAGAGCCGGGGAGCACGGTGTCATCGACTTCTCGGGAGACTTTGGTGACCTCGATGCAGCACTCGAACTCGCCGAGGACATCGCCAGGCGGCGAACAGATTTGGGCGACGCCTTGGCGGATGGGATCGATACCGCGGCGGCCCACTACGGAGGCACCGACCTGATTCCCACCGTCAAGGGAATGGAACTGCCCTCGTATGATCCACGGCGCGCCCCGAGCATGGCCCTCGCGTACGCGACAAGCGATAGAGGGGCCTGTCATCGCCGGGCTCGACCCATCGAAACGGCGATTTTCGATCCTGCGATGGACGAACCCGAGCGTCGCGCCCGTGAAGTCATCGCAGAGCAGGACTTCAGATCACTCCTGTGGAGTCTCATTGCCGACGATTTCACGGAGACGTTGTTCACCACGGACTTCGGTTCGGAGTGGCTCAAGGCAGTGGGGCTTTCCCTCACCCCCGATGAACTCCGTCGGACAGGAACTCGCATCTGGACCATGACACGGCTGTTCAACGTCCGAGAAGGGTTCGATCGCGAGGATGACGCCCTCCCACCCGTTCTCGAAGAACCGATCGCGGATGGCCCTGGAGCGGGTGAAGCTGTCTCGCGCGAAGAATTCGAAGCGATGCGAAATGAGTACTACGAGGAGCGCGGTTGGGACGAGTGTGGCGTCCCAACCGCCGGACAACTCCAAGACCTGGGCCTTCGAGACATCGAGTTGCCGACGGAGTGTGAGTGAGTTGCAATTTTAGTTTACTTAATGAATATCTGATTGTATAAATTCGGTTTCGTCGATAACAACCTCGAATTGCCTGCAAGCGGCGGGGTAAAACGAGTCAACCGTCAGATGCTTCGGGCGGATTTCCAAAACCTTTATTCTTGCATCATCGGCCTATTCAGATAGGGAATCACATGACAGACGAAGACACAGCCGACGACCTCGACCCGATCATCGATGACATTCAGCAGGCAATCATCGATCTCGAAGAGGACAAAACGGGCGAACTTACGCAGGAAGCCTTAGATAAGGACCTCAATCCGCTCGTGATCCTGCAGGAGGGGCTGACTGAGGGGGTTCGGACCGTCGGGGACAAGTTTGGTCGAGGGGAAGTCTTCCTACCCGAACTTGCCATGTCCGCGGATTGTATGCGGTCGGGCGTAGAACTCGTCGAGCCGCTACTGGACGAGATGGACCTCGCAGACGAGGACACGGCAGGGAAGGTCATCATGGGAACCGTCGACGAGGACATCCACAATATTGGGAAGAACATTTTGATCACGATGCTGAAGGCCAATGGGTTCGACGTAGTGGACCTTGGCGTCGAAATCCCGAACGAGGACTTCGTCCAAGCCGTGAAGGACGAAGAGCCGGACATTCTCGGGATGTCCGCTCTCATGACGATGACGATGGACCACCAGGAAGAGGTCATCGAGTTGCTCGAAGAGGAAGGTGTCCGCGACGATATCAAGGTCATGGTCGGCGGCGCACCCACATCCGAAGAATGGCGTGACGAAATCGGGGCCGACGGCTACGCCGATAATGCTGATGCGGCAGTCGAAGAGGCGACCGACCTGCTCGCCGAGTAACGCAAGTCTTCGCTGGACCGGTAGGTTTATAAACATGTATTAGTGGCAAAACTGCTCGAATGCGCCGGTGTCGGGCGACCGCCGATCGATAATGACGAAAAAAGAATAAATAAATTCATAAACCCCGAGTCGTATCGCTAGTGCGTATCGGACCCATTACAAACGGATGGGTGACGATAACACACATGAGTACAGAAAACAAAGGCGCAATCGGCACGTTCCTCGACGAGATAGACTGGGTGGTGTATGGTATTGGCCTGGGGGTATCAATCCTCGCGATTCTCGCGTTGATCCTCTCCCCTGAAGCTGCAAGAGAATTCATTAACGGCGCATTTAGCTGGATGACCAGCCAGCTTGGGTGGGCCTACCTGATGTCGGGCTTCTTCCTGGTTATTTTCGGACTTTTCCTGGTGTTGAGTCCGTGGGGTAACATCCGAATCGGGAAGCCCGATGACGACCCCGAATACACCTTCAAATCCTACTTCGCGATGCTGTATTCGGCCGGTATCGCAGCCGGGATCGTGTTCTGGGGGCCCGCGGAAGCGATCTCCCACTTCACGCTCTATTCCCCACCGAATAACAGCCCGATGGGTGGTGCTGAAGCAGGCTCTGCATCAGCAGCCGTAGACGCGATCACGTACACGTTCTTCCACTGGGGAATTTCCGCGTGGTCGTTCTACGTACTGTTGGCACTCCCCATCGCCTTTTTCGCCTACCGATACGGTGCACCCCTGCGCGTTTCGACGGTGCTCGCACCGTTCCTCGGCACTGACAACCTCGAAGGGCCGCTCCCGAAACTCGTCGACATCCTTGCGGTGTTCGCAACCATCGGTGGCATTGCGACCACGCTCGGATTCGTCGGCGGCCAGTTCCTGGGTGGCCTCAACTACATCTTTGGTATCGCAACGACTGACCTGCTGACAATACTGATGATTACGGGCTTGACCGTGGCCTTCACCATCTCCGTCGCGCTCGGGGTGGAGAAGGGTATTAAGCGGGTCTCGAACTTCAACATGGTCGTATTCTTCATCCTGATGGCCGTCGCGTTCATCTTCGGGCCCACGGCCTACATCCTCAATATTGGCGTCGAGTCCATCGGGGCCTACATCGGGAACTTCGTTGAAATCAGCATGTACACGAATTCCGCCGGCTTCGAGCCGGCCGGATTCGTGGGTGCCTGGACCGTCTTCTTCTGGGCCTGGTGGTTCGCGTGGGCGCCGTTCGTCGGCCTGTTCATCGCCCGCATTTCCAAGGGCCGGACGGTCCGACAGATGGTCGGAACCGGCGTACTCGCCTCGACTGGCGTGACGATCCCGTGGTTCGCTGCCCTCGGTGGCTCATCCATCTGGATGGAGATGAACGACGTCGCGCCGATCGTCGAAACCTACAACGACCTCGGATACGACGCACTCGGATTCCCACTGTTCGAAGCGATGCTGCCGGGAGTGTTGGGCTTGATCGCCATGCTCACGTTCCTGTTGCTCGTGACGACGTTCTTCGTCACGTCCGCTGACTCTTCGACGCTCGCGTTGGGAATGCTGACCACTGGCGGGAAGCGACACCCCTCGACGATTAACCGCGTCATCTGGGGTTTCACCATGGGCGCGCTCGCGTCCCTCCTGTTGGTGTTCGGTGGGGCCAATGCGTTGCAGACCGCCTCCGTCCTCACCGGTGGTCCATTCGCGCTCGTCATCCTGGTTGCCGTCTGGGCAACGATCCGAACCTTCCGCCACGTTAGTCCGCTGTTCCTCACTGATAAGGAAGTGGACAAACGTGCATCACAAATCGATCCGAGCGACGGTATCGCTCCGGACGACGACTAACGACTCCCCTCCTTTCTTCCGTTTTTCCCGCGTAGTGACAACGCTGGAATTGGCTTCCCAACTAGCAATCTCATTGCAGCCCCACAGGATACCATCTCAACGCAAATTATTTCGAGATCCGCCAAATCTCATTTGGAGATGGAGGATGAAACCGCTCCGATCATGCTTGTAATTTACTAAGATGATTCGTTCCGTTTACGGCTACCTGAACCACTGTTCCGACACCAGGCCCTGTCGGCTGCCGTCAACAATTTGAATACCGTGTCCTCCGAAACTGCTCGAGCCGCTGCTGTCGATGCGCGTTGTCTGTTGCAAGCGATTTGTTTTGAATGTCCGATACCACTACGAAACTGGGTCTGGAACTGGCCCTCGAGGTGACGACAAAGGGACCGATATCATCTCGAACAAGCACTCGGAGCCGGCCGGCTGAAGTGATAACGTGTCTTCACCCCTCCCGTCATGGTTTAGCCGATGCAGGACGTATATTCTCATAATGGCACACACATTGAAACGATCGATCCGTGACGTTCGTGACAAATTGCTCACGAACCCGGTCAGTCCACGGGTCGAAACACCGGCGGATATCAATCTCCATTACTGCCGGTACGTCGCCAAAACAGTCGCGGAGGAGGTCAGCGACGATATCGATATCGAGATTCTAGAGGATGGGGGCCGGGGCTACATGCACACGTGGCTTCGATATAACGGCCGACATTACGATGCGGAGTGTATCGAGGGTGTTGAGGAGTATCGGAACCTCCCGTTCTTTCAACGCCATCCGGAGGCCGCAAATCGTGTCGTTCCGGCGAAAGTTGATCCCGCCGGTCTCCGGAATCGGTATCGGGAAACGCTTTACCCGCCGTTTCTCACGTCCGACTCCCGGACGGACAACGGGACCGAGGAGGAACATTCCACCCGGCGCCACACATTGGTCGGCATGTTGATGGGGGGTGTGTTGCTACTCATCGCTTTCGCTGGTGAATGGGCGATCGAGGCCATCGTTTCCCGGGATACGGCGTTCCTGAACGCGACATGCTACACCATCGAATTTTTTGCCGCGCTCGTGATTATCATCTCTCTGGTCGTGTTTTTTGCCCTGTTGCCTACAATACCTGTCAGTATGTATCGATGAGGAACCGTTCCCGATAGTGTTGCAACGGAAAGGGAGGGAGAAATTTCTGCCCTAGTTTGGATCGTCGTGAGTGGGTACAGTTTGAGGACCAATTCGTCTTTTGGCTCAATCATCGATGAGCCGCCCATGGCTCCGTCGGGCTGGCTAACACGAACCTCTGAAAGGATCCAGCTTCCGTCCCTTTGAAATCCCCTCGATTTCTGTGGATCGGTTAGAGCTGTTCACGAATCGACATCGCGACGGCTTGCTGTTCGGGCACACCACGCCACGTTGTTTCGGTTCCGTTCGCGGCTCGAACCACGATGGTGCCAATGCCAAATACATTCCCAATGTAACTCTGTGACACCTCAATGTCAGCAACATTTCCATAATGATCCGCTCGCCTTTCGGGGCGGAACAGACCAACATCCTTAATCATCCGCTTATCAGTCACGATATACCGGGATCGATTTCGACTCGCTGCGACGGTAGCAACGATAATCCCGGCAAATAGCGATCCCCACTGTAACGTTCCGCCCCCACTACCCACACTATACAGCAGAACGACTGCCGCCCCCAGGAAGTGTTTCCACCATATTACCCAACCAGGATGTCGGTTTTGCAAAACCGTTTCTGCTTCGAGCAGATCGATACCGGTGGGCGCTGCGTCGTGTTGAACAACGGCGTTCTGTTCCTGACCCGAGGGCATTTTTCTCCACGACACGAAGGACTCCCTTAAAACCACGGTCCGCAAGCCTCGATCAAGTAACTGCCAATCATCTTCATATCAATACCGGCGCCGTCACAATTGAGGAGTCATACATCGGCGAATTCGATTACGGCCTCTTGGCTCGGTCAGGGAGCCGATGTATCCGCTCCAACTCGGTTCACAGGTCGATAGTTGCGCCAACCCCCACTCGAATATAGTCCTCCCCAAATGCGTCCTTGAGGGCCAACTCGGCCTCCGGAGCGGTGCAATGAGTTGGCGCGATGCGTTCGATCCGGTCCCCTAGCCACCCCACGATGGTGGCAAGTGTCTCGGCGTCGGGGGACCGGAGGTGGGTCCCTCCGATAACGGTATGGACCGGTTCCCCAAGCACCTCCTCTGCATATGTGACCGAGTTCCTGAGACCTGCGTGACCGCACCCGAGCACGAGCCCGAGGCCCATATCCGTTTCAACGGCGAGGGCCTGATCATCCCACACAGGATCTTCGACATGATTTCCTTCCACGAGATGTTCACCGGTTCGATTATCAGGATACTCCCGCGGAATCTCGCCTAACGCGTGGATTCCCTGGGCCACTTTGACCGGGTCGGAGTGAGTTCGAACATTCGCCTGGGCTTCGACCCACGCCCGATCGTAGGGCATCCCAATTGGCTCGCCGTCCAGGTACTTTTCCTCAAACGCGTCGGGGTGGACATAGATCTCTTCGAGCTCATCGAGAAAGGCCGGAAGCCCCTTCGTGTGGTCGTAATGGCCGTGGCTGAGAACGAGTGTTTCAAACGGCCCGGCCCCAAGCAAGCGTGCGTTCGCGGCGGCGACGCCCGTCCCACCCGTATCGAACAACAGGTTTCCCACGGCGACCGAAAAACCCCATTCGGCACGGAGGCCCTTCGGTTCCCAGTCATGCACCCTGTTGTCTGCGAGAATGGTAATTTTTGTCACGACCTTCTGTGCGGTCTACCGGACCATAAGGATGCGTGTCATAAGAGGGAATCCATGCTCTGCACGCCTCTTCTATTAGCAGTTCGGTAGATAGCTGAACCTTTGCAAGATACGATACACGTATCTCACACCGTAGGTGTCCCTCCGAACCACAGAAATGAATTATTAGAACACTTATGTATAGGCGGGGCGTCCATCCCAACGCGAGATTTATCCGCTCTTAGAGAGTATCGACCGTCTCGCCACAGACCGGCAAGTGTGCTTCATGAACGTCCCTCTAGTGCTTGAGGAGGGACGCGATGTTCACGTCGGGCGAACTGGTCGATGTCAAGCAGGGCGAACACGGAGCGAAAGCCGTCCTCGAGAGCGTCCTACATGGAGGCTGCGGTGGGCTCCTTGCTGGCGATTGAAGGCTCCTCGACCGCTTCGACGACCCGATGGCGGATGCGATACCGAAAGTGGTTTAATCAGCAGTTGACAGTCACCGTCGCCACCTCTGGAATGTCCCCCGCGAACTTCTCGAGGAGGTAGCGGCTGGCGCTATTCTTGCCCGTGCCCGGTGCTCGGCTCGCCGTCCAGAATCGGCTCGGGGACCGTCGGCATCGCGTCGAGTTGAGCGTCTTGCGAGTACAAATCCACGGCACTCAGTCGGCGCTGAAGACCTCGCAATCCGTGAAGATGACGCCTCAATTGGACCACCCCACCATGTTCGACTCCGTGATTGGACGCCTAACCCGCCCACCTGCCGTGGTGGAAAAGAAACTACGGGCACCGATACTGATCGTACTCTTACTTGATCAACCCGTCAGTGGAATCCTCGAAAAGGAACCGTGCAATCCAACGATTGAAAAAACGGATGAGTACAGATTATGGGTGACCAAAGTGTTTGGTTCGAGTGCGTCTCACCTCCTTTATCTGCATTAATGGTCCGAAAATTTAAATATCTTTGGTATATATAAACAATTACCAAGGTTTTATCTAACCAGAAACAAGCCGGTCGAATTTTTATAGGTTCGTTTATGCCTCTCCGACGACGTTCCCTCCCACCAGCATCAATGGTATACAGGAGGCCGGTGTCCCAATGAGTCGTTTCGGTCGGCGTTCCCGCTAACCACCAGTGCCATTTCGACGACGAACCGACCTGCAATCGGCTCGGGAGGGGCAAATACTTGCAAATCGGAGGACCGTTTCTCGGATAGATCGAAATGCTTGCGGCAAATTCTTCTTAAAATTTATTACAGTGTATTGTGATAGGTCAAGACGTAGTATGGTACGATATAACAACATTACCGAGCAGACCACTACAAGTGACGAATCGATCCGCATTATAAGGAGTAAAATACCATGAGTGAAGAAGAGGGTGACCGAGTCGGAGAAACCACCGAGGGGCTGCAGGTCGAACTGTTCCACCCGGAAACCGACCGGAGTCCGGGGGACACGAACATTCAGGCGTTCGGGTTCGACGTGCATCCCCAGGTGTTCCCGATATCGGCCGTGGTAATCGCGGCGTTCGTCATCATTACGATCGCACTCGGGGACCAGGCATCAGCGGCCTATACCGCCGTCTTCGACTTCGTCAATGCGAACTTCGGCTGGTTCTACATTCTCGTCGTCAACATCTTCATCGTCGCTTTGGTGTATTTCGGTTTGAGTAAATTCGGTAAAATTCGACTCGGCGGCGTCGAAGCCGAGGAGGAGTTCTCGAAACTCTCTTGGATGGCCATGCTGTTCAGTGCCGGGATGGGCATCGGGCTCATGTTCTACAGCGTCGCCGAGCCGATGTGGCACTACGGCGACGGGACGAACATCTTCCCGATGGTCACACCGAACACGGCCGAAGCGGCTTCGGCCGCGACGACCGTGACCTTTTACCACTGGGGACTGCACCCGTGGGCGGTCTACGGTATCGTCGCGCTCGGTCTCGGCTTCTTCTCGTTCAACCGTGGGTTGCCCCTCACCTTCCGTTCAGTGTTCTTCCCGCTCCTGGGTGAACGGATCTACGGATGGTGGGGCCACGTTATCGACGTCATCACCGTCTTCGCGACGCTGTTCGGCCTCGGGACGTCCCTGGGGCTCGGTGCGTCACAGATCAATGCGGGGTTGAGTGTCGTCGCTGGCGTTCCGCAAGGAGTTCCAGCCCAGGTCGCCATTATCGGGGTAATCACCGCGGTCGCGACAATCTCTGTCGCAGCGGGGCTGGATAGAGGGGTGAAACGGCTGAGCCAGATCAACGTCTGGTTGATGTTCATCTTCCTGGCGTTCATCCTCGTCGTTGGTCCGACGCTCTATCTCCTCAATCACACCGTCGCATCCCTCGGCACCTACTTGATGAACCTGCCGGAGATGGCCTTCTTCACGGGCGCAAACCTCCCTGCCGAACAGGCAGGCGGGTACGCTTCCTGGGCCCAGTTGTGGACCATCTTCTACTGGGGCTGGTGGATCGCGTGGTCGCCCTTTGTGGGGCTTTTCATCGCCCGGATTTCGAAGGGGAAGACGATCCGAGAGGTCGTCGTCGGCGTCCTCATGATTCCGACGGCCTTCTCCTTCCTGTGGCTCGCTGCCTTCGGCGGCGCCGGCATCTTCGCGCAGCGAAACCTTGGAGCGACGATTTACGAGACGATTTACGATCAGGGATACTCTTTCGCGATGTTCGAGATGCTGGAGTCGTTCCCACTCACGACGGTGACCCAATTGCTGGCGGTCCTGCTGGTCACGACGTTCTTCGTGACGTCCTCTGACTCCGGGTCACTGGTTGTCGATCACCTGACCTCAGGTGGGAAACACGACGTCCCGCGCACACAGCGTATCTTCTGGGCAATCACTGAGGGTGTCGTCGCCGCCGTGCTGTTGATCGGTGGTGGCCTGACGGCACTCCAGACCGCGTCGGTGACGACCGGACTTCCCTTCGCGGTGATCCTGCTGGTCATGGTGTATTCGATTTACAAGGGTCTCAGCGAAGAGTATGAGATCCTGCAATCCCAGGAGTTCCAAGAACGGGTTGGCGAAATTGCTGAGGGTGAAAAGGAAGTCGATACGACAGGTGGCGACGTCGTGACCGGCATTCACGACTCCGAATCAGACGACTAATACTTCATTCTTCTTTCGTTTTTGCGGTCCCTGAGAGACGGATCACCGTCCCAGAGCGTGCGTATCAAAGAGCGGCACATAGAGCTGGTCGATCACCTCGATCAGGTCAGACTGTCTCGGTACAACGCGGGTTGTACTATCGCTGGACCCATGACGGATTTTCCCCTCGCGGAGTCTGGGTTCGGAGCATTTGGCCC
>NZ_JAZKRK010000025.1:0-29666 GCF_036626455.1 Halodesulfurarchaeum sp.
CCGCCGGATCGGTTCGGGATCTGGAATACCCGGGCCGTTGTCTGTCACGGCCACCCCGACTGGTCGGGTTGCTGTGTCCTCGATGGTGAGTGAAGGGGTACGTGACTGCCGAGGAAACGTGCAACCTTATTATTCTCTTCTGGGTTCCCTCACGTTTACGCGGGGGAGATGCCAACCATCTACAATCCAAACACCTATCGCGACAACCTGACGGCGTCGTTGGGGCCCGTTGTAGTTGCTCCGTCCAGTGTCTGGAAGGCCTCGTGAAGCCGGGTATAGGTGTCTTCGAGTGCCTCGACGATCACTTTCGTCTCCGAGATGACTGGCATAAAATTCGTATCGCCGTTCCAGCGGGGGATGATATGGGTGTGGACGTGATCGTTGATCGACCCGCCAGCGGCCCCATCCCCCAGATTGCGGCCGGTGTTGAAGCCGTCGGGAGACAGCGCCCGGTCGAGGGCTTCGATCGTCTGCTGGGTCAGTCGGGACTGGCCCAACAGCGTTGGTTCGTCGAGAGCTCTGTAATTCGCGATATGCTCGAATGGAATGACCATCGCGTGGCCCGGATTGTACGGGTAGTTGTTCAACAGGACGTACGCCACCTCGTTTCGCGCGACGATTCGATACTCCCGATCCGCGTCTCGCTCGGGCAGTTCGCAGAAGGCACACCCCTCGATTTCGTCCATCTCCGGGTCGCGCTCGACCCAGTCGATCCGCCAGGGGGCGAAAATGGAATCCATATCGATGCAAGCGCCGGTGGGGAGGTAACTGTTGGGAAGCCGCGGTTAGTCGGTCGTGATTTCAATGCAGTTCAGTCGGTCGTGATTTCGACGCCGTCCTCGGTGACGATGAGCGTGTGCTCGGCCTGGCTGATTTTTGACCCCGCCTCGCCCTTGAGTACCGGATAGCTCTCGAGCACGCTCTGCTGGGTTAATCGGTTCAGCGTCATGTCTGTTCGGCCGCCGTCGAACCACCTGGCAGCGAAGGGAAGCCGCTCGTATTCCTCGACGACGGTTTCGAGCAGTTCCCGCGCCTTTCGATTCCGGACCGACCGCTCGGTCTGCAACGAGTAGATCTCGGTTTTCTGTCCCTCGGAGACTGTTCCGCGGCCGTCGGTCGCGAACGGTTCGATGGCGATTACGTCACCGACTTCGAGGTCAACGCCCGTCTCCACGCCGCGGTTCGGAACTGTCGGCCCAGTGTGGGCATCATATTCCTCCAATCCGTGCCCGCTGAGGTTGACGACCGGGTTGTAGCCCGCCGCGTCAATCGTCTCCTCGATCGCTGCTCCGATTTCGCCAGTGTGAACGCCCGGTCCGGCGACCTCGATCGCCGCGTCCAGTGCGTCCTCGGCCGCGTCGATCAGGTTGCCATGATCGCCGAGATCGATCGTGAGAGCGGAATCGGCGATCCAGCCGTCGACGTGGACTCCCAGGTCGAGACAAACCAGGTCACCCTCTTCGAACTCGGTCTCCTCGTCCCGCCCTGGAGTCGCGTGGGAAGCCTCTTCGTCGATGCTGATGTTTGCGGGGAACGCCGCTTTCGCCCCTGCGTCTTCGATCTGGGCCTCAGCGAACTCCGCGACAGCCAGATGGGTCGTCCCCGGTTCGACCCGTTCGGCGGCTGCGTCCATCGTCTCGCGAAGGATTCGTCCGGCCTCCCGATACTTCTCGAACCGCTCGGCGTCGAGGTCCACGTCTGCCATGTCACTGGATTCAGCCGAGAAGGCAAAAGCGCTTGTGGGTCAGCGGTCGGTGTCCGACGCGGTTTGCATACTCGCCGAATTAAACGCCGATCCCCGCCTGCCCTTCTGGTCCATGACGATTATTCCGGCGGTCGATTCGGTCAGTGCCTCGAATTCCGTGAGGGCCGCTTCGGCGGCCGCTTTGGGGGTGGCACCATCATCGACGTGTCGGACGGCGAGCCTGGCAAGCGTGCTCCGGGCGATGTCTTCCCCAGCGCCAGTCGCGCTGGCAGCGGCGGTCTCACTGGCGTAGAAGCCACTGCCGACCTGTGGGACGTCCCCAACCCGCCCGGCCAGGGCAAACCAGCGACCGGCCGTGGCGGTGGCGACCGCAATCGAAATCCCATCTGTCGCCACGGCACCCACCGTATCCGACCCACCAAACTGCTCTTGCACCCATTCGAGTTGTGCGCGGGGTCCATCTGTCGGTGGCGCTGGCGCGGTGTCCCATCGCTCTCTGGCGGACTCGGAGATGAGGTCACGGTCGGTCTCGATACCGTAGTCGCTGGCCAATTCGGTCGCGTGGTCCCCCGTCAGCAAAACATGTGGCGTCTCTTCGAGAACGATTCGAGCGACACTGACTGCGTGCTCGACCCCGGCCATCGAAGCCGCTGCCCCCACATTGCCCTCGCCGGTCATCAGTCCTGCTTCGGTGCGGCTCACGCCGTCACTCTGGACGGCGCCACCAACGCCGGCGTTGAATCGCGGATTGGACTCGAGGTGCCGGAGCGTGGTTTCGACCGCATCAAGTGGAGTCTGGGCTCCTGCGCCCCGGTCGACAGCCTCATTGAGCACGGCCTGCCGTTGTTCCGGTTGGTCGGGGTCACCGCCGGCCCCGCCGTGAGCGATGAGCTTCATATGGGGACTTGGAGTGGACCGGCGAAAATTACCCGGTTTCGGGAAAAGGCAGTTCTTTTGGGTGGCCGCGCTCTCCGCTCGCCTATGAGCTACGATCACGCAACGGTCCCCGAGAACGGGGAGCGGGTCAGGTACGACGAGACGACCGAGGAACTGACGATCCCCGACAACCCCATCGTGCCGCTCCTGTACGGGGACGGAATCGGGGTGGACGTCGCGCCAGCCGCCAAACAGGTACTGCAGGCTGCCGCCGAGGCGACGGGTCGCCACGTCGAGTGGATGCGTGTCTCCGCTGGCGAGCGGGCCCGGGAGGAATACGGCGAAAACCTCCCCGAGGAAACTGTTGAGGCCATCCGGGATTTCCGAGTTGCGCTGAAAGGGCCGCTCACGACGCCAGTGGGGGCTGGTTTCCGCAGTCTCAATGTGGCGCTCCGCCAGAAACTCGACCTTTACGCGAACGTCCGGCCGACCTATTATCTCGAGGGCGTTCCGTCCCCTGTCAAAGCCCCCCAGGAGATGGATATGGTGACCTTCCGGGAGAACACCGAGGACGTCTACGCGGGAATCGAGTGGGAAGCGGGGACCGAAGACGGCGAACAGGTTCGGACCTTCCTCGAGGAGGAGATGGACGCTGAAGGCATCCACGAAGGCCCCGTCGGTATTGGTATCAAACCGATTACCGAGTTCGGCACCAAACGCCTTGTTCGCGAGGCCATCGACTACGCCCTGGAGAACGACCGCGACTCGGTCACGCTGATCCACAAGGGCAACATCATGAAGTACACCGAGGGGCAGTTCCGGGACTGGGGATATGAAGTCGCCCAGGAGGAGTACGGCGAGGCGGTCATCACCGAGGACACGCTCTGGGAGGAGCGGGACGGCGAACAGCCCGAGGATACGCTCGTCGTCAACGACCGGATCGCGGACAACATGCTCCAGCAGTTGCTCACCCGAACTGCGGAGTACGATGTCCTCGCGATGCCAAACCTCAACGGCGATTACCTCTCGGATGCCGCTGGGGCCCAGATCGGTGGCCTCGGAATCGCGCCGGGCGCGAACTTCGGCGAGGGACGCGTGCTTGCGGAACCGGTTCACGGCTCCGCGCCCAAGTACGCCGGACAGGACAAGGTCAATCCGACCGCGATGATCCTCTCCGGCCGCCTCCTCTTCGAGTATCTGGGTTGGGAGGACGCCGCGGACCTGATCGGCGAGGCCGTCGAGCAAACCATCGCCTCGAAGTACGTGACCTACGACCTGCACCGCCAGATCGAGGGCGGCGAAAAAGTCAGCACCAGTGAGTATGCCGAGCGGGTCGCCGAGACGATCGAAGACCTGGCCTGACCAGGCTCCATGCCTGGCGGACTCACTCCGCCCAGTCCGGGTCCGTCCGCGGCGGGCTGAAAATGTCGATCCCTTCCGCGACACGCTCGCCCGTGTTTTCGATTGCGTGGGGTTCGTTGCCTTGGAGGTTGTAGGAATCACCTGCTTGGACCACGATTTCGTCCCCCTTCACGGTGAACGTGAGTTCGCCGCGAAGGAGATAGCCGAGTTGCTCGTTCTGATGGCTGTGCTCCGGAACGACCGCACCCGGTTCGATTCGGAACTGCTGGATGTTCATATGTTCGCCCGCCGCGAGAAGGGCCAATTGGACGCCATCAATCGGTTCTGCCGATTCGACTTCGGAACGTGAGACGCGGTCCATGACGTGGCCAACACGCCACGTCTCGAAAAGTGTGACCCGGCGATCACTGGGTGAAGACGGTTCCTTACGGTGCCCGGACCGCGAGCACCGAGAGATCAGAAAACGGAGTGTCTTCGGGACCGTCACCGCCGGCGTGGTCGGCCAGGTCCCCAAGCGGCTGTCGAGTCACTGACTCGTCTTCGTGGCTGAGTTTCTCCAATACGAGGCTATCCAGTTCCGGGTCCGCCCCCGCCTCCAGGAGGTCGGCCGCGATGTCCCCGGGCATCACGTCGTACGGTCTGGGGAGTACCAGGAGGTGGCGTTCGCCGACCACTTCGCGCAGTCGGTCCAGTCCTGGCTCGATATCCCCCGATTTGTGCAGCGTGACGAATCGGGTGTCCTCAAGCGGCGTGCGAGCCCGACTGGCCGCCATTTGAATCGCCGAGATACCGGGTACTACCCGAACCGGCCGGTCGACAGCGTCCTCGACCTTCCCCAGGAACTGATAGCCGGAATGGTTCGGATCGCCCATGAGCACTGCGACCCCCTCTGCCCCCTCACTCACCCGTTCGCCGAAGGCCCCGAGGGCCTGGGCCTCGTCTTCGTACCCGCAGGTCAGTAGTTCCGCGTCAGTGAGTTCCGCGACCAGCTCGACGACCGTGCCGAAACCGACGACTACGTCGGCGCCTTTGATGACCTCTCGCCCCCGCTTGGTGAGGAATTCGACGTTTCCCGGTCCGATACCGACTGCGTGGATGGGATTCTCGGGGTCCGGGTCCTCAGGTTCCGCGGCAGCTGCAGCCGCCGGGTCGGGGCCCGAATCGAGGTCGTAGTCGCTCATCGTTCGATCTCCCCTGCTTCCATGTCGGTTGCCACGTGAATCAATTCGTTCGCGAGCGCTGCCGCCAGGCCACTGCCCCCCCGCCGACCGACGTTGGTGATCGTCGGGACGCCAGTTGCCTCGCCAACCGTCCGGAGCCGTGCCCGACTCTCGGCGGCCTTGATGAACCCAACTGGTGTCGCGAGGACCGCTGCGGGCCGGGTGCCCGCTTCGATCCGTTCGGCGAGGGTCAGTGCGGCCGTCGGCGCGTTGCCGATCACTGCGATCGCGTCATCGTAGACGCCCTGTTCGTCGAGGGCAATGACCCCTGCTTCGGTTCGGGTGATCCCAGTCTCCTCTGCGAGGTCGTCTCCGTGGCCCAGCGCGGTGTCCTTCTCGCAGTCGTGGTTTCGGTCGGTGATGCCGTGACGAGGCATCGTCACGTCCGTGATGATGGGGTTTTCCGCCAGTACAGCTTCGGCACCGCGCCGGATCGGGTTGTTTCCGAAGCGCATCAGATATTGGAACTCGGGGTCGCCTGTCGCGTGGACGGCTTTCCGCCGTAACCGGTCCTCGAGTGTGTCACCGGGGACGAGTTCGGAGACGATGTCCAGACTGGCCTCGGCGATCGCGGCCCCGTCCTCGGTCGTCGCTCCGAGGTCCGTTTCGTCCGTCTCCCCGGTCATCGGGCCACCTCCGGGCCGTCGGGAGCGGCTTCGAGGGTCCCGTCGACCTCGAGTTGCAGGTCTTTGAGTTGATCGACGGTCTTCCGGTCGGCCTCCCAGAGGCCCCGATCGACAGCTTCCAGGAGGGTCTCGGTAACGTGCTCCAGCGCCCAGGGGTTCTCCGCCATGAACCACTCCTGGCGGTCCTCGTCGAAGGCGTAGGCATCCGCGACCTGTTCCCAGAGTGTGTCGCTGATCGCGTCGGTGGTCGCCGCCCAGCCGAGGGTGATCTCGACGGTGTTTGCGAGGTCGCCGGCCCCTTTGTAGTCGTGTGCTTCCATGCTGTCGATCCAGTCGGGATTAAGTACTCTGCTGCGCATTGTCTGTCTGAGTTTCTCCGCGTTAGTGTAAATCTCCGGCCGATCCGGGTCGCTCGCATCGCCGACGTAGGACGCGGGTTCGGTCCCGCGCCGGTCGGCCACGGCCCGCTTGAAACCCCCGTGAAAGGCATACCAGTCCGAGCTGTCGAACTCGTCCTGCTCGGCGGTGTCTTCGAGTTTGACTGTCGCTTCGATCCCTTCGAGCCGGGTTTCGAGCGCATCCTGTGCCTCGTGGACGGTCCCGGAGCCGTCGACTGCATAGCCGCCCCAGGTCACGAAGACGTCCGCGAGATCCGACTCGTCGCTCCACTCGCCGGTGGTGATGGCCTTGTTCGTCCCCGAGCCATACCCGCCGGGCCGGGTTGTGAACACCCGATGGAGCGAATCATCGGATGCGGCGCCTGGGGCTCCACCGTCCTGCTCCGCCAGGTGATGTTTTCGCACATAGTTCTGCGCCGTCGGTTCGTCGAGGCCCGCGACCGTTTCGACGGCCTCCTGGAGGAGTCCAGCAACGCTAGGGAACGCATCGCGGAAGAGCCCGGAAATGCGAGTCGTGACGTCGATCCGTGGGCGACCGAGTTCGGTGAGGGGGATGGGCTCGACCCCATCCACCCGTCCTGCATCCGTCCAGCTCGGCTCGACGCCGAGCAAGGCCAGGATTTGGGCGATGGTTTCACCCCGAGTCCGGACTGTTGGCGTCCCCCAGGCTACGACACCGATTTCTTCCGGATAGTCCCCTTCCGCTTCGAGATGCCGATCGAGAACACCCTCTGCGATGGCGGTCCCGACATCCCAGGCCGCTTTAGAGGGGACCTGCCGGGGATCGAGTGTGAAGAAGTTCCGCCCTGTTGGCAGGATATCGGCGCCGCCACGAGTGGGGGCTCCACTTTTTCCAGGCGGGACGTAAGACCCCTCCAACGCGGCGACGGTGTTCGTGAGTTCCGTCCGAGCGGCTTCGATCCGGGGAACGAGGTCGTCCGCGATGTAGGCGAGGACGTTCTCGACGTTCGTGACCGCATCTGGATCGGGACTCGATCCGAGCAGTGGCAGTTCCCCGACCAGTGACTCGATCGTTTCCTCGCTCACGTCGAACTCCTGGGCTGCCAGCGCCGCTACGAGTGCCAGGCTTTCTTCGGTGACCCGGTCCGCGGCAGTTGCATAGTACAGTTCCAGGTCCGGATCGTAGGTTTCGGGTTCCTCAATCATCCGTTCGGCAGGAACACCCAGTGCGCCGGCAACCGATTCACGAAGGCTCGGGGCCCCGGCGTTCTCGAACCGGGTCAGGGCAACGAGATACGTTATTAGTCGGTCGTCCGTCGGTGGCTCGCCCAACGTGTGCAGTCCCATCCGGATTTGGGTTGACTTGACATCGGTGAGATAGCCGTGGAGGTCCCTGACAAGGTCCCCAGTCGTGACCGTCTTGATGTCATCGATTCCCAGGTCCGGTCCCAAATCCTGGGCGTCTACTCGTGTTCGAATCGAATCCTCGAGACCGGTGAGGTCCGCGGGGGCTGCCCCGTCCCGCACACGATCCCGGTATTCCCGAACGAGGTCCTCGAGTGATGCGAGTTCCTCGCCAACTCCGGCCGCTCGCATCGGTGGCGTAAGGTGATCCACGATGGTGGCATAGGAGCGCCGTGTCGCCTGGGTGCCTTCACCCGGGTTGTTGATGATGTAGGGATAGACGTTCGGAACGTCATCGAGCAGCGCATCGGGAGCGCTTTTCCCGTCCAGGCCGACTGTTTTTCCCGGGAGCCACTCCAGACTGCCATGGGTCCCGAGGTGGACGACGGCGTCCGCATCGAACTCTCGCTTGAGCCAGTCATACGCGGCGACGTATTCGTGGGGTGGCTGCAGTGCCGAATCGTGGTAGACTTTTTCCGGGTCCGCCTCGAACCCTCGCGGCGGCTGGACCGTGACGACGACGTTTCCGAGGGAAACCCCGGGGATTTCTATCGGTGCTGCTGGCGGCCCGCCCCATTCGTCCCGCAGGGCCGTTTGCAGGTCGGGGTCGAGGGCCTCGAACCAATCCTGATAGACTGCCGGATCGATCTGTGCGATTCCTGATGCCCCTTGCCCGGGATCGGTCCAGCGGGCGTCTTGGGTGAGTTGCCGGACCAATTGTTCGACGATCGTTTGCCCTTCATCAGGCGGGTTCTGTACGTCAATCCCGGCTGCATTGAGGGTGTCCAGTAGCCGGTCCAAACTCACAGGGGTGTCGAGCCCGAATGCGGTGCCGACCCCGTCCGCAGAAGGTGGGTAGTTGTGGAGCACGATGGCGATCTGTTTTTCGGCTGGTGGGTTCCGGTCCAATTGAGCCCAATTTGTCACCACCCGAGCGGCGTGATCCACCCGCTCCTCAATAGGGAGGTGACGGAGTGGAGCCGTTCCATCTACAGAATCCTCTGGGGCAGGCTCACTCGTCCGTTCCTTTCCACTGATCGGGTGGCTGACCACGACGCCGTCGAGTTCCGGGAGTGCGACTGAGAGTGCGAGTTCGAACGGCGGCAGTCCGGCTTCGTCTGCCTGGTAGGCTTCTCGCGGGCGCATCGTGGTCATCGCCTGCACGACGGGCACATCGAGGGCTTTGAGGAACCCTGAGGTGGTCGTATCGGTCGGTTCCGCTACCGAATGACCCCGTTCGTCCATGGTTAGCGAGTACATGAACGTCGTGAGGATGGCGTCCACCCGAGTGCCCGACTCGTTGCTAAACCAGTGTTCGGCGACCCATTTTGCGTCCCGCTCTCCCGGTTCGTCGTCGGACGGATTCGTGAACACCGGGAACGCGTCCACACCACGTGACTCGAGTGCTTGAACGAGCGCATCGACGTAGCGGGTGTTCTCGAAGGTCCAATGGGTCTCGTAGAACCAGATTCCGACCGTCGGCTGGTCCGGATGGAAGGTTTCGCGAAGTTCGTCGACATCCGCTCCCGGATGGCTCGGATGATACACGCCGGTCGAGGGCAGCGCCACTGGCTCGTCGTAGTCCCAGTCCCCATCGCCGAACTCATCTGCCAGAAACCGGCTCATGTTCGTGAGGTTGAGGACCCCACCACGGTCAAGGTACGTTCCAACCTGGGTCCGGATGGCGGGCTCGACTGTCGAATTTTTGCTGTTTTCGGCTGTCCCCGACCGAGCGACGACGAAATCGATATCTGCCGCTCGCAACTGTCTGCGCACTGATTTGAAGTCTGGAAGCCGCGATTCAGAACCGTGCAGCCAGAACACCACTACGTCTTGGTCCTGCAACCGGTCGACGAACCGGGAGATAGCCTCCGGATCCTCGAGATCAGTCCCAGAGCGTACCAGGAGGTTGATCCCGGAGAGTCGCTCGGCGGCGGCCCGGATCGCGGTGACCGGCTGATCGGTCGCCGTGTACAGCCCGATGGAACACATCCTTATTATAGTTGGATTGGGTTACTACAAGTATGGTTGGGTTTCAGTCCGCGGTGCCGTTCCCGGCGATCGTCGGGCAGGAACGACTCAAGCGGGTCTTGCTCGCAGTGGCGGCGAACGACGCGATCGACGGGCTGTTGATTCGAGGCGAGAAGGGAACCGCAAAATCGACGGCCGTTCGAGCGCTTGTCGATCTGCTTCCGACCCAGAGGGCGGTCACCGACTGTCCCTACGGTTGTCCGCCGGATGAGGCCGCGAACCAGTGTGCGTCGTGCCGCGCCCGGGACGATCCACCAGTCGAAACGCGACCTGTGCCGCTGGTGACGGTCCCGCTTGGAGCAACCCGCGAGCGGGTCGTCGGTTCGCTTTCCCTGACCGATGCCCTCGACGGTGACCCGACATTCGAACCGGGGCTTCTGGCTCAGGCTAATCGGGGTTTTCTCTACGTTGACGAGGTCAACCTGCTTGATGACCACCTGGTCGACGTGGTGCTCGATGCAGCGGCCAGCGGCGTCAATCACGTCGAGCGGGACGGAGTGAGCGAAACTCATCCGGCCGATTTCACGTTGATCGGGACGATGAACCCCGAGGAAGGCGATCTTCGCCCGCAGCTTCGCGACCGATTCGCGCTCCAGGTTGAAGTCGAAGGGAGCCAGGACCTCGACGAGCGGGTGGCGATCGTAGAGTCGGCGATCGAACGCGGCCAAAACGAGTCAACGGAGCCGGTTGGTGCCCCAGACCTCGAACGCCTGCAGCACACGGTCGCGTCCGCACAGGAAACACTCACGGATGTGACGTTCCCACGGGAGGGTGCAGAAACGGTCGCCGAAGTCTGTGTGGACGCCGGCGTGGACGGCCACCGTGGCGACATTGCAGCAGCCCGCGCCGCCCGCACCTTTGCCGCTCTGGATGGCCGCTCTCGGGTCACCGAGGCGGATATCGAGGCGGCACTTGCATACGCGCTCCCGCATCGACTCCGGAGCCGCCCCTTCGAGGAAACCGAACCGCTTGAGGACGTTTTGGACGATCATTTCGGCGACTCGGACACCGCGGATTCGTCACCGGATGACGGGTCGGGCGAGTCGGAGGGATCGGATCGGTCTCCTGAGGAAACTGATGACCCGTCCGAGTCGGGCCGAGACGGTGGGTCTGCGGATACTGATCCAACCAGTGGTGAAGGGGGTTCCGGGTCGGACGAATCAGGGGCCGAAACCGATTCAGAGCGGGGGGCGGACGAAACTCCCTCCGATGACCGTTCGTCCGAGGTGGTCAGAGGGGGATCCGCCCAGAACGGCTCACAAACACCCACCGAGACCGGGACGGATAAGACGGGAGACAGGGAGGAAGACGAAGGCAACTCTGAGCAGAACGATGAGAAGGAATCTGATGGGCCCGACTCGGAACGGTCGGCTCGCCCGCCCTCCACACCAGCCGCGACGACCCAATCAGCCGGTTCCAGCACAGCGCCGGAACTCGCCGTCGACGAGGAAGCGACGACCGACACGAGGGGTGGTAGAACTGGCCGGACCGAGGTCGAGCCAGGTGTCGAAGAAACAGGACCACGGATTCGGACGGAACCGGCCGAGTCGGCCGAATCCGTCGACATTGCCGCCTCGATTCGTGAACGTGCAAAACGGGGCCAGACCGACTTCAAAGCCCGGGACCTCAGCCAGTCAGTTCGGGCCGGGACGGCGACTGCGTTGGTCGTATTCGTGGTGGACGCAAGCGCGTCGATGCGACCGGCCATGCGAGCGGCGAAAGGAACAGTTTTAGAACTCCTCAAGGAGAGCTACCAGGAGCGCGACGAGGTGGCGTTTGTTGCCTTCGCTGGCGAGGAGGCCAACGTGCTTTTGCCACCCACAGACAGCGTCTCGCTCGCGGCTCGGCACCTCAAGGATCTTCCAACTGGCGACCGGACGCCCTTGCCGGCCGGCCTGGAGCGGGCCCGCGAGGTCATCGACCGAGCTGACCCACAGGCCAGTGTCGCAGTCGTGGTTACGGATGGCCGAACGAACGTCGCGAACGGAAGTAACACGAAAACGACCAGGGAGGCTGCCCAAACCCTCGGGGACCGGGCAGATGAGGTTCTGGTTGTCGATGCGAGCGAGCCCGACGATCGGGCGACCCTGGTGGCGGATCTCGTTTCCGCCGCCGAAGGGCGGGTCATTCCCCTCACCGATCTCTCTCGGGAGTCAGTACATTCGGTCTCTCAGTCTGCTCGGCAATAGCGCGAAACTCTCGACCGACTAGTCCGTCGATCCGGCGTGACTGTGGTGGTCGTCTTCATGTTCGTGACCGGCGTCGTGCTCATGGTCGTCCCCATGCCCATGGTCATGCCCATGATTGTTCCCATGCTCATGGTCATCTCCTTGCGAATGATCGTGGCAATGCCCGTCCCCATCACCATGGTCGTGGTTGTGCTCGTGAGCGTCGCTGACGTGTGCGAGGGTATGTTCCAGGGAGTCGACGAAGGCCTGTTCGCCGCCGACTTCGTCCTCGTAATCGTTGAGGGTGACCTTGTAGATGCAGCTATCACAGGACATCGAGACGGCTCCCTCTCGGGCCTCCATCACCCGGTATTCCAGCGCTCGAATGAGCCGGTTATCGACACCGAGGACATCGGTTGTTGCGGTCTCGATGGTGGGATGCTTCGCGTCGAAGGTCTCGGCTTTGTCATTAATTCGCTGGGTCAGCACGCCATTCCCGAGCATGTACGGCATGACGATCACGGCGTCCGGGTCGTGTCGCGGGACTTCCGTGAGTGTCTGTTCGAGTCTTGGCTCCGTGATTCCGATGAACGTCGGCTCGACTCTGGAGAAGGCTCGTCCCTCCTGGACGAATCGAGCGAGTCGGTAGGCTTCCGCGTTGGCATCCGGATCGCTTGATCCGCGGCCGACAAAGATCACAGCGACGTCGTCCGTTTTCGGATCGGCCGTCATATTGCCCGCCGCGGCGTCGATGCGATCTGCGACGATTTCGATCATTTCCGGTCGAGCGCCCAGGTTCGAGCCATAGGCAAACTCCACTTCGGGATACTGCTGGCGTGCGTGCTGGACGACCAGCGGAATGTCGTTTTTCACGTGCCCGGCCGCAAAGAGCGAGAGCGGGACAACTGTGATCGAATCGACTTCCGGAGCCAATTCTGTGATTCCCTCGTGGATGAGGGGTTCAGTTAGTTCGATGTAGGCCGGTTTGACCCGCTCGCCCAATCGGGATTCCAGAGCGGCGGCGACCTCCCGCACCTGTTCGTTCGATTCCTCGCGTCGCGAACCGTGTCCGGCGAGTAGCACCGGCGAGTTCGATTGCATGGGTTTCAGTAGTCGTATTTCCGCTCGTAGCCGCGTGGAGTGATCAGGCGGTCGCCCCAGACTCGGGTTTCCTCGGTCCCCACGATGATCGTTGCCGTCATATCGAGTATGTCCGAGCCCCCCAACTTCGGGAGTTCGCCCAGGTCCGTGATATGGGTCGCTTCGTCGGCCCGGCCAGCCCCGTGGACGATCCCCACAGGCGTCTCTTCAGTGCGATGCTCCAGAAGGATCTCACAGGCCAGTTGGAAGTTTTCGGCCCGGTTCGGGCTCCATGGATTGTAGATCGCGATCGCGAAGTTTTCGGGGGCGACCGCCCGGAGCCGCGATTCGATTTCCTCGATCGTGGTGAGGTGATCGGAGAGGCTGATCGTCACGGCGTCGTTGACCAGCGGCGCGCCGAGTCTCGCCGCACTCGACTGGGCCGCTGGGACGCCGGGGACGGCCTCGAAGTCGACCGCATCCGGTTTGACGTCTCTCGATTCGAGCACTTCGAGGACCAGGCCACCGAGCGCGTAGACGTTCGGATCGCCACTCCCGACGAGCGCGACTGCAGCCCCGTCCATTGCCCGATCCACCGCCACTTCGGTCCGGGACACTTCACTGCCCATCCCGGTTGCAAACACCTCCGTCGTATCATCCAGGATGTCCGCCGGAAGCAGGTCGATATAGGTCTCGTAGCCGACGATGTGTTCGGCCGATTCGAGGGCCTCGCGGGCCCGGATAGTCATGCCATCTGGGCGTCCCGGTCCGATCCCAACCGCTACGAGTCGCCCGAACCTGTCGGGGTGTTGCTCCGAACAGGGTGCCGTGTCTCTGTTCTCGTCGGTCCCTCCACTGTCAGGGTCTACTGTGGTCTCAGTCATAGCTCAGAAATCGAGTGGTGTCTCGTCGCCCCGAGGGGTCACCAGAAATGGCTGGCCGCCGGTTGTGGGTCGCAGGACCCGAGAGTCCTCGGTGCCGACGATTGCGAGGCTTCCCGGGGTTTCCGGGTGGAGCACTGAGTCCGCTTCAACGAGCGGCGCGATCGCAACCGTCTCCCCAGCGTCCGATCGTCCCTGCTCGCCTCGCGCGACGTCTTCGAGGAGTGCGACCGGAACCGAGTCGGATCTGTGTTTGGAGATCGTCTCGAGGGCCCCGTTTAGGGATCGCCAGCAGTTGTACAGCGCGATGACGAAGCCGGCCTCGGCCGCCGCTTCGAGCTTTCGGTCGATTTCGTCCTGGTCGCGCCGATTTGTCGACAGCGAGACTGTACAGAAGTCATTCGAAAGCGGGGCCCCGAGGGTTGCTGCACCGCCCAGTGCGGCGGTGACGCCGGGGATGACCTCGATCGGGATTTCGTCTTGGGACTCGGTTTCGGCGAGGGCCACGAGCAGGTCGGATTTCCCGTAGACGGTTGGATCGCCGCCAGACACGTGAACGACCCTTTCGCCGGCTAGGACCCGGTCAAAGGTTGCCCTAGCCTGTGCTTTGGCGTCCGTCCGGGTGGACTCGATAACTGTCGGTCCATCCCCTGCCAGGTCGTCACTGGAAAGCAGGCTCTCCTGAGCCAGGAACTCCTGATACAGCGGGGCCGCATAGATCGCATCGGCGGTCTGGATCGCTCGACGGGCAGCCTGGGTGAGATGTTCCGGGAGTCCCGGTCCGATCCCGACGATCTGCAGTTTCCCTGCATCGACGGCCGATTCAGCACCGGCCGCAGGTCGAGAAAGATGCTCAGCTGTCGGCCACTCCGTCATCGTCCCACCGCCACGGTAACTTCTTCCTCGAACTGCGTTTTCGGTGCGATCAATTCGTGGTTCCGCCCGCCCGCAATGGCGCTGGCTTCGGCGATACCGGGCCAGCCAACCAGTTCAGGGGCCTTCGACTCTGAGGGACCGGCAAACTCCGCAAGTGTCTTTTTCTCGAACGCGACGAGGCCCAGATCGAGTTTCGCTGCAGCCTCCTGCAAGCCCGGTTCGTCGGCCTTCAGCGTCCCCGTCGCGACGAACTCGACGTCGGATACGTCTCGATCGAGCGCTTCCATGGCGTCGAGCCAAGCGCGTCGACAGGTCGCGGCGTCTGTCCCCGTCCGACAGCCGGTTCCGAGGACGATACCTGGTGAGGTCGACCGCTGCAGTACGGTTACGTCCTCTGAGACCAGTACGGCTCGTGGGCCGTCGAGTCGCTCGACCGGTCCTAACTCCTCCTGCAAAACAGCGAGATTCGTTGCAACCGTCGAGTCGGGGGTTTCGATCCTCGCGGATAACGCCTCGGCTCGGGCCTCCACGGCTTGCTTCCCGGCGGCCTCAGTGGCCGTTGTCTCGGCTGGCACGGCGCCGACGGCTGTGAGCGATTCGGCCAACCGATTGCCTCCGTGATGGCCCCCGACGATTGGAACGGCCCAAGTGCAATCGCTGTCGACTGCGACGACAGCGGGATCGCTCCACTTGTCCTCGAGCAGGGAAGCGATCTTCCTGACCACGATACCACTCGCCATGACCGCAACGATCGCATCCCGATCCCACAAACGCTGGAAGATCCCCTCCTCGTACGTGAACCGAGTGGCCGTTCGTAACTCGGAATCGATGGCTGCTTCGAGTTCCCGTCCCGTCTCCGCGTTGCGCTCAAAGGAAACGACCGCGACTCGCTCGATTGGGTGCTCGTCGCTCACGGTTGCCCACCTGTGTTCCCTGTCGAATCGTCTTCCGCCCATCCTCCATAGAGGTGGGAGTGATCGTAGCCGCCGCCCGTGACGGCCTCACCGATAAGGACGAGGGCGCTTGCCGTGTACCCGGCCTCTTTCACTTTTGCTGTAATGTCTGCGATGGTTCCTTGGATGACATCCTCGTCAGGCCATGAGGCGTGATAGACCACCGCCACCGGGGTGTCGGGGTCTTCGCCTGCATCGAGCAGCCGGTTCATCATTCCCTCGATGGCGTGGGTTCCCAGGTAGACGGCCGTCGTCACGCCGTCCAATCCCACGAAATCGTTCACGTGATCCTGGTCGGCGTCGAGTGTCTTCCCCTGGGGTCGGGTGATCGCGACGTGATTGGCGATCCCCGAGAGGGTGAGTTGGGTTCCGAGAGTCGCACTCGCGGCGAAGGCAGCGGTGACTCCTGGGATCACGTAGGCCGGCACATCCTGCTCGGCCAAAGCGTCTATCTGTTCGAGGGCCGCGCCGAAAATCGAGGGGTCTCCACTGTGGAGGCGTACCACTGCCTCGCCATCGTGATAGGCTGTCGCCATCATGTCGACCAGCGTTTCGAGTTCCGTGCCGGCGCTGTCAACTCGCTCGGCGGCCGGGGCATAGGTATCCAGGACCTCGCTGTTCACGAGGGAACCTGCGTGAACCACAAGATCAGCGCCTTCGAGCGCCTCCCGACCGGCTACGGTCACGAGTTTGGGATTCCCGGGACCCGCTCCGACGAAGGGGATGGCGTTCTGGCGCTCCCACGGAAGACCAGTCATGATTCTCCTCCCCTGCCAACCTGTTCAGCGTAGGCGATGGTGAAGTAGTCCGATTCGGCCACCGCATCCGGGTCTGACCTGACTGTCGGATCGTCCATGAAGAGTCGGCGTCCGTACGTCACCTCGTAGCCCGCATCGTGGAGGGCGGCGTCGGTTTTCCGAACGTCGGTGACCTTCAGCAGCAACACCTGCGGGGGCCGGTGTTGGGGAACGCCGTCTGCCGCCTCCCGAACATCGAGTGGGGAGTTGTCGATTTCCACATCGAGTGCCGTTGCGAAGGCGGTTACGACACTCACCCCTGGGATCGTCCGGATGTCGACCTCCGGATACGCGTCTAACGCTCGTTCGAGGTGGGAAAACGTCGAGTACACCTTCGGATCACCGACCGTGACGAAGGCCACGTCCTCATCCCGTGCAACCGGTCCGACAGTCGCGGCCGCCTCGTCCCATGCAGCCTTGAGTGTTGTTTCGTCCTCGGTCATCGGGAATTCCAGTTCTTCGATGGCTGCCGCATAGGGCCTGGCCAACCGCTCGGCCAGTTCGCCAGGTGCATACACTACCGAGGCCTCCTCTAGCAAACGTTTTCCCCGGACGGTCACCAGTTCGGGCTCCCCAGGCCCGAGGCCGATACCGTAGAGGGTCATCCGTCCTCCCCGGGCGTTCCGGTGATCATGTAGACTGGTCGGTCGGGCACGATGGCGGTTTCCCCGGCCAGTGATTCGCCTCGCCCGACCGAAATCCGACGGACGGATGGATCGAACCCCCGATTTTCGAACGATTCGATAGCGTTCGTCGCTGTTTCGAGTCGGGCTGCGTTGAGAACCACTTGTCGTGGTTCAGCCTGTGTGACCCAGTTAAGCACAGCCTCCAGGTTCTGGGTCCCCCCGAGGAAAACTGCTTCAGCGCTGTCGGGCAGGCCATTCGGGGCCGTCGCGTGGCGGACTGTTACGCGTCCACCGGACGCCGAGGCCTCGAGATTGGCCCGAATTGCGTCGACTCGATCGCCGTCTTTTTCGATTGCCGTGACCCGTTTCGTGACCTGCGCGGCTTCAATCGTCACGGCGCCGGTTCCAGCCCCAACGTCGACAAAATGATCCTCCGGTTGCAGATCCAGTGTCCGGAGGAGAATGGCCCGGACTTCAGGTTTCGTCGGGCCCGGCGCCGTCGTGTGCGGGAGCGAAATGCGTCCCATCGTTTCCGATAAACAGTGGCCCGATTAAAACAATATCGTTTGGAGTAGCACAAGTTCACCTTCGTTCAAGCGCCCAGGTCCGCAGGCCGTACCGATCAGCGGTGTCGCGACCGATCGTGTCCCCTTCGTAGACGATTTGCCCCCCTTTCAGGACAGCGAGCCGATCCGCAACGGCCTTCCCGAAACCCACGTGATGGGTCGAAAGCAGGATTGAGACACCAGCATCGACCAGCTCCTCGATCAACCCGACGAAGCGTTCCGCTCCCGCTCCGTCCAACCCAGCGGTGGGTTCGTCCATGACGATGTAGTCGGGGTCCATGGCCAGCACCCCGGCCAGAGCGACGCGCTTTTGCTCGCCATTGCTCATCGTATGGGGATGTCTATTGCCGGCCCCGTCGAGTCCGACTCGGGCCAGGGTCGCTTCGATATCAACCTCGTCGGCGGTATCGATGTTCCGGGGGCCAAAGGAGACGTCCTGCCGAACTGTCGGGGCGAGCAGTTGGTTTTCGGGGTTTTGGAAGACAAAGCCGACTCGCGAGCGGATCTCCCGAAGCTGGGCCTGGTCGTCTGTGATTCGGTTACCATCGACCAGTATCCGGCCCGAATCGGGCCGGAGGAGGCCATTAAAATGCTTGAGTAGCGTCGATTTGCCGGCCCCGTTTGGGCCTAACAACGCCGTTACTTCGCCCTCGAGGGCGGTGAAATCAACCCCTTGGAGGACATCTCGATCCGCATAGGCAAACCGGACGTCCTCCGCGACGAGCGTCACAGAAATCGCCCCCCCAGGAGGACTGCAAGAATGCCGATCGAGAGGCCGTACCCGTGGCTCTCGGCCTCGGCGGTAGCCGGTGCCTTCCCGGCATACCCTCGCGCTCGCATTGCCTCGTCGAGATGTGTGACCCGATCGATCGTCCTGAGAAACAGGGTCGACGCGATGAGTTTCGTCGTCCGGATCTTGGCCCGTCGGTTGGAGTACCCCACCCGGGCTTTCGCGGCCGTTTGCATCCGCTCAGCTTCCACGAAGACGGTCCCGATCGCACGATACACGTACAGGAGCAATTCGACCAGTACCGAAGGGAGGCCAGCCCGACGGAGCGTCGCGATCACGGTCGAGACCGGTGTCGAGGCGATCAGGAATCCCAGAACGATGATCGATGCGCCAGAACGCGTGAGCGTATCCAGAACCGTTTTGACGCCGCCCTGAGTTATTGTCAGTGGTCCGAATTCGATTAATCCGTGCCCGGGTGTCGTAACCAGAATGATCGCGAGGCCGGGAATGAGAAAGAACACTGGGACAGCGAGCCAACGAAGGGGTCGAACCCCGACTGCGTCGATTGCTAGTCCCAGAAACACGGCGGCGGCGATCACTTGCGCGAGGCGAGAGGGTGCGGTGACAGTTAACCCGAGTGCGAGGACCACGAGATACACCTGCAGCGGCCCCCTGATTGCTGGTGTCGCGGACTGTTGGACGCCCTCGAGTGTTTTGTGCATCTCAGTCCTGTGGTGTGGCGTTCAGGTAGTAGCCAATGACGCCCCCACCGATTGCTGCCTGCAGGCTGAAGAGGACTGACTCGATTTCACCTGAGGGAGGAGTCCATATCGGGTCGACCCACGACTCGTATTCGGGGTGCTCTTCGGTTATCGCTTCCATGCCTGCTCCGTCCGCGCCACCCCACGCCCCCAGTCCAGGAGCAAGGATCGGAACGAGCAGGAGTAAGAGAACGAGTCCGCCGGCTAGGACTCCGAGCCGGTTCATGTCGTGACACCCAGTTTCGATTTGACGGCCGGTTTGACCACCAGGAGTTGTTTGATCATCGCCGCAGCGATCACGCCTTCGACGATGCCGATCGGGAGTTGTGTCACCGCGAAGATCGCAGCGAAGTTCCCAGTCGCCCCGATCATCCCGCCGATTCCTTCACCAGCGGGAAACGCCGCCCCCAATTGGGCCGAGGTCACGAGATAGGTCGTCCAATCAGCCAGGACGGTGGCGACGAACGTCCCCGTGACCACCCCGGACTGCTGTCGGGCGACTCGGTATCCGAGATACCCGACGATCGGCCCAATGATTCCCATCGAAGCCACGTTCGCGCCCAACGTAGTGATGCCGCCGTGGGCGAGCAATAGCGCCTGATAGACCAGAACGATGGTCGAAAGCACAGCCGTGACCCCCGGGCCGAACAGGACGATGGCAATTCCAGTCCCGGTCGGATGAGAGGTGCTCCCGGTGACGGAGGGAAGTTTGAGCGCCGACAGCACGAACATGAACGCGCCGGCCAGTGCGAGCATCGCCATTCGTTCCGGCGACCGGCGGACATATTTCGCGACTCGATACGTTCCGTATGCGACAAAGGGGATGGCAAAGACGGTCCAGACCGCTGCCCAGACGGGGGGCAAGAACCCCTCAGCGATGTGCATGATTCGCGTGGGACTTCTCGGCCCCCCATGAAAACAATTTGGATTGCGATAAACAAAATTAGATTTAATAGGGTCGACGACGGAGCATCAGGAAAGGATGGGGGACTCACCTGAGGCATTGATCTTCGAGCAGGCACCCGTCCCAGGGTCGTCTGTGTCGGAGACGGACACAGCGACCGTTCCGATCACACCGGTCGGAGAGATTAATCGGCAGCCGCCTGCGCCACCGGTTGGGCGTGCAATGACCCGATTAAACGGGGAATTCGAAGATGGGGCCGCGACAAGCGGCTGTGAGGATGATTTCACGACGGCCGGTGCGGTCGAACCATCAGCCGAACTGTGGGCCGACGAATCCGGTTCCCTCGCTCTTGTGGGAGCCGGACCTGGCGATCCGGGTCTGTTGACGGTTCGAGCCTGGCGATTGCTCCGGAGTGCCGATGTCGTCCTCTATGACTCGTTGACGAGTGCGGCGATCATCAGTTCCCTCGAGGGGACCGAATGTATTGACGTCGGCAAACGGACCGAGCCCCGGACCACACAGACCGAGATTCACGATCTCATGGTCGCCCGCGCCGAGCAGGGCGATTCGGTTGTGCGGCTCAAAGGGGGCGATCCGGTGGTGTTCGGTCGCGGTGGGGAGGAGGCGGAGTACCTGGCAGAGCATGGCGTGCCCTTTCGGGTGGTCCCGGGGGTCACGAGTGTCGTCGCCGCACCGGAACTGGCCGGGATTCCGGTCACACACCGGGAGATTTCCTCGAGTTTTACCGTCATCACCGGCCACGAAGCCGCGGAGAAATCGGACAGTCACGTGGACTGGGACGCACTGGCCGAACGGGTATCGGGTGGCGAGACGCTCATCGTCCTCATGGGCGTCAAACGCCTCCCCGATTACGTCTCACGACTACGGGACCGCGGGGTTCCAGAGCGGGTTCCGGTAGCGATGATCGAGAAGGTCACCTGGGACCAACAACAGACGGTCACAGGGACATTGGGCACCATCATCGATCGCGCGGAGGAGTCCGCGGTCGAACCCCCGGCAACGACGGTCATTGGCGAGGTGGTATCGATGCGCGACCGGGTCCCCAATATCAACTGGGCCGATGGCACGTCTCGGTCCCCCGATAACCGATGATTCCGCTCTTTCATGACTTCGACGGAAAACAGGTCCTTATCTTCGGCGGTGGCCTGGTTGCCGCGAGGAAAGCAGCCCTCTTTGCACCTGAAGCCGACGTGATAGTTCGTTCCCGAGAGTTCATCGACCGCTTCTCGAAGATCGATTGTCGGTGTATCAGGACCGATATCGATCCGGACCTGGCTGCCCAATACGTCGACTCGGCATTCCTGGTGATTCCCGCGACGGATGACCAACCGCTTAATGACCGTCTCGCAGAGGCGGCAAACGCCGTAGGCGCCCTCGTCAACCGTGTCGATGAGATCGGTGAGACGGTCACACCAAGTGTGATCAGTGGTGACCACGTGACCGTGGGTTTTTCGACCGGCGGTGCGAGTCCGGCGGTGAGCAAATACCTCAGACGACGACTGGAAGACGAGATCGAGGCGATCGATCCGATGGTCGCGTTGCAGTCTGAACTGCGCGAGACAGTCGGGAACGTTCCGGAATCCGAGCGACGGGCGTTTCTGTGGGCCGTGTTAGAAGACGACCGGATTCGATCGGCACTCCGGGATGGGGACTGGGACCGGGCGCGAACGCTTGCGGAGGCCCACCGGCCATGAGGGGGTTTGTGCTTGCGGGGACCGCATCCGGGGTGGGGAAAACTGTCGCATCATTAGTTGTCATGACAGCCTTGCAGGAAGCAGGCTATTCGGTCCAACCGGCCAAAGCCGGGCCCGACTTCATCGATCCGAGCCACCACGCCGAAGTGGCCGGCAAACCGTCCCGCACCCTCGACGTCTGGATGGAAGGTCCATATGGTGTCAGGCGAAATTATGCCCGTGGAACCGGTGATATCGCCGTGATCGAGGGTGTGATGGGGCTTTACGATGGGGACGCATCGAGCACGGCCATGGTTGCGGAAATCCTCGATCTACCAGTCGTTCTCGTCGTCGATGCCAAGGCCGGGATGGAGAGTGTGGCGGCAACGGCGCTTGGCTTCCAGAGCTACGCCAAGCGGGCCGGGCGGGAGATCGAAGTGGCCGGAATACTCGCCCAACGGGCTCACGGGGGGCGCCACGAACGCGGGATTCGGGAGGCACTCCCCGAAGAGTTGACGTATTTCGGCCGCGTGCCCCCCTCGGAGGACCTGGCGGTTCCCGATCGGCATCTCGGCCTACACATGGGCGAGGAGGCACCCCTGCCGCGGGAACAGCTCCGTGATGCAGCGGGTCACATTCGAACGGAACGGTTGGTGGAAACAGCCCGTGAACCAGTGTCAGCCCCTGGGGTCACCAGCCCGCCCGAAACGGATTCGTGCATCGCCGTCGCCAGGGACCAGGCGTTTTCGTTTTTCTATCCGGCGACAATGGAGCGACTCGGTGCCGGCGCTACCGTCGAACCGTTTTCCCCCGTCGCTGGGGACCCTGTCCCGGACTGTGACGGCATCTATCTGCCAGGGGGGTATCCGGAGCGGTTCGCTGGGGAACTCGCCACGAGCGAGTCCCTACCCGAGATACGCCGGCGGGCTGAGTCGGGCACACCGATTTTGGGGGAGTGTGGCGGCTTGATGGCGCTCTCTCGGTCCCTGAAAACCACTGATGGGGAGACGTATCGAATGGCCGGGGTGTTACCCGCGGAAATCGAGATGACCGAGCGCTATCAGGCACTCGACCACGTCGAACTCCGTGCGGACCGGCGAACGGTCACTGCAGACCCGGGCGACCGGGTGCGTGGGCACGAGTTCCACTATTCGACGGCCTCACTCGATGCCGATGCAACGCTTGCCTTCGAGATGGAGCGGGGCGATGGCATGGCAAACGGCAGAGATGGCCTGACCGAATACGCCACGCTTGGAACGTATGCGCACCTTCATCCGGAAAGTGGGGCCTTTGATAGGTTTCTCGACCGGGTCGGCGCAGAATAGCACCGTTGCAGTCGGGGACCTCGATGTTTAACTACGAGCACGGCTCAGGTATGGCCATGTACGCGGTGGTGGGGTGCTCGAACTGCCAGGCGCTCTGGATCGTCGAGGACCGACCTGAGACCACGAGTTGTCCTCGGTGTGGGCAGCGCCACGAGTTCGAACGCCTGAAACAGTTCGTCCGGACCGAGAGTCAGGACGAAGCCCGCGAAGTTCGGGCGGCGATGCTCGCCTCCGCGCAGGATCGGGCGGACGCATACGAGGACCTGGATTCGGTCGGGGTGATGGCCGAGCAGATCGATTCGGTCGGTGTCGACGACGAGGCGTATCTCTCGGAACACGGTCTCGATCCGGACGCAATCGAAGCAGCGGGGACGTCTCAGAACAGGGGGCCAAGCAGTCAGCGGGACCGAATTCTCGACGCGATCGACACGCTCGATGAACCAACCGAGACGGCTGTGGTCGAATACGCAAGCGAGCGAGGGGTTCCGCCTGACCGGGTTCGCTCGGCCCTCGAAAAACTGGCTCGTGAGGGAACCATCGTCCAGGACGAGACCGGCTACCGCCGCCTATGAGCGCTGGAAACCCAGCCGCTTTGCACTCCAGCCTGGCCCTTAGAGTATTGCTGCACCCGCGGACGTGATCTTCGTCGATTGGGAGATCCACACCCTCGGCCCCCGACCGGACGGCCGAGCCCAACGCAGTCCGGAACGGCACTATTTATAGTATTACTTATACTTACGAAGTCGAGTTCTTTGAGCGGGATACCAATCGCCGGGTCGAGTTGGACGGCGAACGGTTGTTCCAGGATTCCTCATCGGTCACTCCCGCCTTTTCGGGTCGGATGATTCCCATGGCAGGATTCCCGCGTCTTCAGGCGCGGGAGGAGGTCAAACAAGCCGAATGGCGCTTTTGCTAATCCGCGAGGGAGAGTTCGACGACGAACTCGGTCCCACCCGAGACATCACTACCGATCTCGCCATCTGGTGATCGGGATAACGGCGTCTCCCTGTCTTCGACCCAGACCCTCCCGCCGTATTGATCGACCAGCGTTCTGACCAGGTACAGCCCCAACCCCGTTCCTTCGCTATCGAGTCCCTTTTTCCGTTCCTCGAAGATCTCCTCCTTGCGGTCGTCCGGAATGCCGGGTCCGTTATCCGCGATCCGAATCCTGGCGCGGTCCTCGGTTGTCTCTACCGTGACATCGACCATCGGGACCGTGGCATCGTTATGAATCACTGCGTTCTGGAGCAAGTTCCGAAAGACGGACGCGAGCATCTCGTCTCCCCTGACCGCCCGGTCGGGGATTGTCCCGGCGGCTTCGATCACTGCCTCGTCGAAACGGGACTGAACCTTCTCGATTTCACTCTCGACCGTCGACTTCAACGGGATGGCTTCGAGTTCGGAATCGGTCTGGAGCATCACCTCGGCGACGTCACGGGCCGTTCGAGTGATGTCCACCGCCTGTTGGGCACTTTCGATGACTTGATTTAGATACTCCTCGCCGGTCTCGTCGACGTGTGATTCAAGGGTGTCGGCGTAGGCGACGACCAGTTGGAGGTTGTTGCGAATATCGTGGCGAACCATTTTGTTGAGGACCTCGAGATTGTTCCGCTGTTCCTCGAGTTGGTGTTCGTATTCCTTGAGTGCCGTCACGTCACGCGCGTACCCGAGGACGGCCGGTTCGTCACGGCCAGGGGGTTCAAAGAGAATCTTCGTGGTCTGGTCGATGCGTCGGTCCCCGCCAGGGGTCCTGATCTCGTCCTCAGGGATGGTAATGGGTTCCCCGGTCTCGATGACCGTCCGGTCCTCCGTCCGGAATTTGTCGACCATTTCGGGATCGGTTTCGATAGCTTCGATCTTCCGGCCCTCGACTTCCTCCGGTTGAAGTCCATACGTTTCTGCTGTTGCCTCATTCGCCAGGAGGTAGGTGCCGTCGCGGGACCGGGCGAAGATGCGATCGGGTACCAGATCGATCACTTCCCGGAGTTCCTGTTGAGCCTGTTCAGCCTCTTGACGGGCGGATTCGATCGCCTCTTTTTGTTCCCGCTCCTGTTGGATCCGCTCCTCGAGTGAATCCCGCATCTCCCCGATCGACTGGTAGAGGGCTCCAAGTTCGTCACGACGATCGGAGGACATATTCACGTCGAAGATGCCATCGCTGATCTGGCCGGCCTTCCCTGCAAGCCGGTTGATTTCCCGGGTCACCGACCGCATCGTCACGACGGCACTGCCGACGAGGAGTGCAAAGGTGAGGCTGAACGCAACAAATAACGTGTTCAATATCTGTTGCCGAAACGCGAACGCTTCGGCTTTCGGGGTAACCGTTACGACCATCGTTCCGATGCTGGTCGATTCGTCGTATCTTTCGATGGGCTCCGCATCCAATACGTCATGAGCGATAATCCGTGAGCCCAGAACGGCGGTTTCGGTTCGGAACACGGCAGTCCCGTCCCCTGGCTCGATCGGTGGCGAGACCGTTTCGGGGCCGGTGTTACCGAGTAACCGGTGCCCAGAGAGCGAATAGAGCCCGCTTTTTCCGTTTTCGTACGCAGTCGACTTGACGAGAGTCGTGTTCGCCGGCACCCCAGCGATAAGCATCCGGCCGGCCGAATGAGTGCCGACAAGTGTCATTTGCTCCCCGCCGTTGCTGAGCGAGATCGGTTGTTGAGAGATGAATAACAATTGCTCGGTGGTGTCGGGCTGGAGACCCTGATCGTACAGGTTCATCCCACGGAGGGTCGAATCCGTGCTTCCGAGGACGATCCCGGACTCGGTGTCGACGACGTGGAGGGATTGCACCTCGGACGAGAGACTGGTCTGTTCGCCAATCAGCCATTGGTGTAACACGCTCGGGGAGTCGTGCTGCATCTCGGGTTCTTCCGCGATACTATCGACGGTAGTCCAGCGCTCTTTCAGCCAGTTTTCGTACACCGTCGCCTGGACCGTGGTGTCCGATTCGATTTGTGATTCAACCTGTGTCGTCAACCCCCCGTTGACGGTCGAATAAGAAACCATCACGACGCCCGCACTTATCACTGCGCCGAGGATGAGCAACAAGAGGAGTTTGAACGTCAGGTTTCGCCGTATAGCGTCCGGCACAAACGCCCGGAACCGTTTTCGCACTGGTCTCCCGTTTGGAGGGTCCGACGAAAGGGGCTTGCTGTCGTTCATGAACAGTCAGGATTCGACGACATTGATTCGCCCGTCCACACGATAATCGGCAGCGGGTCCGTGTTCATAATCAACCTTCCGAATCCACGACTACGTTATCGACGTAGTCATTCATCTCCGTGTACAGTTCTGCGTCGGTTGCTGATTCGTAGGCTGTCCCCGCCCAAATAGCTTGGTCACCATTGAGAATCCGTTCTCGCTCCTCCTTCACCTGGTCGATGACCGATGTCGGCACGTTTGGCCCCCAGTCAGAGAGGCCGACGATGCCACTCTCTAACCCTTTCCAGAAGAAGTCAGGCTCCCACCTCTCGTTGTACACCTGGGTGACCGCATCCCGGTAGAAAACGGACCAATCCCAGATCGGCGAGGTGACGTAGTTCTCCCCGACGATGTCTCCCATCGGTGAGTTGTATCCAATCGCCCAGATACCGGCTTCGGAGGCGCGCTGGGCCGCAGCAGGATAGTTCTGATGTTGGGCAATGACGTCCGCGCCATCGCCCATGAGAGTCTCTGCTGCATCACTTTCGATCGTCGCGTCGCTCCAGGTGTTCGTATAGTGGACCCGGACGGTGGCATCTTGGGCCACCTCGGCGATTCCGAGAGCGAAGGCATTGATGCCACGGATCACTTCCGGGATCGGGTATGCAGCCACGTACCCGATATCGTCCTGTTCGGTCAACAACCCGGCCGCGATTCCGCTGAGAAATCGAGGTTGATACATCCGGCCGAAATACCGTCCCATGTTCTCCCGTTCTTTGTACCCCGAACAATGTTCGAATTTGACGTCGGGAAAATCTGGTGCGACCGAGTACACCGGGTCCATATAGTCATACGAGGTGGCGAAGATGATGTCGAAGCCCCGTTGGGCGTACTGTTCGAATCGCCGTTCGGACTCGGTCGGGTCAGACTTCTCGAAGATTTCCGTCTCCAACCATTCGAACTCTGCCTCGATCGTGCGCCGTCCCTGTTCGTGGGCCCACTGCCAGCCGAAGTCACCAACAACGTCGTGATAGACGAACGCTGCGCGGACGGTCTCCGAATCGGCACTCGTGGTCGTGGCGGTGGTGGTTGCTGTCGAAGGCACCGTTTGGGATCCCAGACATCCGGCGAGACCGACCGTCGCCGATGAGGCGATTCCCTTCAGTGCGTTTCTTCGACTTTGGTCCATGGAAGTAGTAATTTGTTTCCGACCGGCACGGGAGGGGGTTGCTTTCACCCATCGAATACGGCATTCCCGAATCGCTGCTTAATAACTTTTCTCGATCGGTAAATATGTTCGCCCCGTCCCCGTGTCACGAGGGAGACGGCGCTGTCGGGCGTGTCAGTCGAGACAACGGTCGGCGATGGCTCGATCCTTCACGAATCCTGATCTGTGTCCATTAGAAGTGATTGGCCGGTCATCGTGGCAGGTTTCTCGATGCCCATCAGTGACAGGATTGTCGGCGTAATGTCTGCGAGTGTCCCACCGTCCCGGACCGCTCCGTTCGTTCCGTTCGGTCCGAGCGAGATGAATGGAGCCGGCTCAAACGTGTGAGCGGTGTGAGGATGGTCCGGTGTCCCCATTTTCTCTGCGTTTCCGTGGTCGGCAATCACGAGTTGGTGACCGCCCGCTGCCTGCACCGCCGCGCCGAGTCGATCGAGTTGGGCGTCGACGGTTTCGACAGCTTCGATGGCTGCATCGTAGTCTCCAGTGTGCCCGACCATATCCGGATTCGCGTAGTTGAGCACCATCACGTCCGGGTCCTGGTTCTCGATGATCTCGATCCCGACGTCTGTCACGGCGGGCGCGCTCATCTCCGGTTGTTCGTCGTAGGTCGGAACGTCCGGGCTGGCGACGATCTCTCGGATCTCGCCGTCGAACTCGACCTCTCGGCCACCGTTGATGAAATACGTGACGTGGGGGTATTTCTCCGACTCGGCGATCCGAAGTTGCGTCCGGTCCTCGGCCTCGAGGACAGATCCTAAGGTCGTCGTCGGCTCGTTGGGATCGATAACCGTCGGCAGGTCGAAGGTCCGGTCGTATTCGGTCATCGTCGTGAATGCAATGTCCGGGGGATCGGTCCACCCGGGCCAGACTGGCTCGATGTCGGCGAGCATCCGTGTCAACTGGCGCGCTCGATCCGCTCGGAAGTTACAGAACACCACGCTGTCCCCGTCCTCGAGTGGTGGCCCCCCCTCGATTACCGTCGGTTCGATGAACTCGTCGGTGTCGCCTCTGTCGTAGGAGTCTTGGACTGCCTCGAGTGGTGAGTCGGCTCGGTGGGCCGCCTCGCGATTGACCATCGCGTCGTAGGCCCGCTGGGTTCGCTCCCAGTTCGTGTCCCGATCCATCGCATAGTACCGTCCCGATACAGTTGCCACGTCGCCGGTTCCGACCTGGTCGATGACCTCCGTCAAGTCTTGGATGAACTCTTTCCCTGCGGTCGGATCCGTGTCTCGTCCGTCCATGAACGCATGTGTCACCGCTTTGAGGCCCCGCTCGGCCACACATTCGATGAGCGCGTGGATGTGGGCCTGATCGGCGTGCACTCCGCCGTCGCTCACGAGTCCGAGCAGATGGACGCGGCCGTCTCGGCTGTCAGCCGCATCGAACACGGCATCGAGTGCGACGTTGTCACAGAACTCGCCCGCTTCGATCTGGCGATCGATGCGCAGTGCGGGTTGGTCGAGCGCCCGTCCGGCTCCAATGGTGAGATGTCCGACTTCGCTGTTGCCCATGCGCCCCTTTGGAAGGCCGACGGTTGGGCCATCCGTTCGGAGCGTTCCGGTCGCGCCCGACTCCCAATATCGGTCGAACGTGGGGGTCGCTGCGGCCTTTACGGCGTTCAGCCGGTCACCGTCGGCGAGTCCCCAGCCGTCGAGGATGACGAGCGCCACCTCCATGCGCGTGCCTGGGTGTGGGGGACGTATCTACGTGTCGTTCCCCGGAGCTAACCCGGCATCGATCACCGCCACCAGAATGCATACCCCAGCAATCCGACGGCCAGCACGAGGATCGGGACGAGTGCGAGTTCGACCGAGAACCGCAGGCCACGGTTCCACGCGAGGACGATTGTTTCCACCCACGCGAAGACGACACCCAGAAACAGGACAGAGAGGCTCTCTCCGCCGGGGGTGTTCGTGATCCAGTCCGGGGCCACGCGAACGAAGACGATCGTCCCGACTGCAAAGGCAAACAGGCCCAGTGTTGCAAGTGGTTTTGCAACGAAAGTGTCAGGACTGCCTCCACTCCAGTGAATCGCCATTTCGGCTGGTAACACGGGCCACAAAAGGATCGCGGCGATAATCGGAATCGCTGCCAGCCCAATGGCGATGCCGTCGATCTGTCGCTGGAGGGTCATGGGGATTTCTTCGGTCGCTGGGGAAATGGCTCTTTTCGAAGTGCGGATTGCGTGCTCAGTCCAGGGCCAGTGCGGATTTGAGCCCTGGAAACCGAGCGGAGCGAGGTTTCCTCTGGTTCAAATCCGCACGCCTACGGCAGACCACCGACTAAACGCGAAGCGACACAGCGAGCTGGTCGCTTCGTGGTTTGAGTCACACAGAAGTGGGCC
>NZ_JAZKRK010000026.1:0-29254 GCF_036626455.1 Halodesulfurarchaeum sp.
CGGGCCGGGAGGGATTTGAACCCCCGTCCGTCTGGTTAAAAGCCAGACGCTCTGCCTACCTGAGCTACCGGCCCACATCTACACGGTCGTGACTGTCCGGTTAAACACTTTCCCTCCGCAACCGCCTCGCTCAAACCGTTACCGTCGTCCCGTTTGTCGGTGCGCTGACCTCGTACCCGTCTTGCTGTAATTCCTGGGCGAACCGCTCGCACCGATCACCGTGATTCACGAGCACTGGGGTGTCCCGATACGGCTCCAGGAACGATCGCAATCCATTCCGATCCGCATGCGCGGAGAAGTCGTATTGCTCGACCTGGGCCGCGACTCGCATCCGGCGATTGTCGATTTCCGCACTGCCCGTTTCGAGCAACTCTCGGCCTGGGGTGTCCTGGACTTGGTACCCTGTCATTGCGATCAGGTTCGTCGGATCAGACCGTATCTCGGGGATGTAGGTCATTGCCGGTCCGCCAGAGAGCATCCCGCTTGTGGTCACGATAGCGGTTGACTGGGCCGCGATCCGTTTGCGTTGGCCGTCCCGGCCGGTGACGAATCGCGCGTGGGATATCGCCCGCTGGAGCGCCTCTGAATCCCGAACGTACTCGGGATACTGGCGGAGCATCTCAGTCACCGCTTTTCCCATTCCGTCGACGTAACACGGGATATCGTGGGCCGCACAGACCAGGAGCAGTTCCTGGGTCCGGCCGATCGCAAACGCCGGAATGACGACGGTGCCACCTTCCCAGAGGGTCTGCTCGACGCTCCGAACGAACCGGTCCTCGACCGCTCCCCGGGGCTCGTGTTCGACGTCCGAATACGTGCTTTCAGTGATGACGACGTCGGCGTCAGGCCGCGCAGTCGTCCCTGCGACGAGTCGCTGGTTGTCGGTGTGAAAGTCCCCGGTGTAGAGTAGCCGAGTCTCGCCATCGTCGACGAGGACGTGAGCGCTTCCGGGGATGTGCCCGGCGTCGAAGAATGTGATTTCGTGGCCAGCCGCCGAGAACGGCGCCCGATAGCCATGCGAACGGGATTGCTGGGTCACCCGTTTGACGTGAGTCTCGGTGAACGGACAATTGTACGTTCCGCCGAGTTCCCGAGGTTGAAATCGCTCCTCCCTGGCGCCGGTTTTCGGGACGCCGTGAAGTTTCAGCGTATCCCTGGCCAGTGTCCGGGCCAGCTCTCCCGTTGGGGGTGTCCAGTGGATCGTCGGCCAGTCGGCTCCCGAACAGAGTGTCGGGACGTTGCCCACGTGATCGAGGTGGCCGTGGCTGGCGACCACTGCATCGACGTCTGGCCGCTCGATGGGGAATTGGAGCGGATTCCCGGCTCGAATGCCAAAATCGAGGAGGAGCCGGTCGTTGACGAGAATGGCACTCCGGCCGACCTCGCGGGCCCCACCGAGAAATCGTAGCTCCATCGCTCTTGGCTACCAGGGCCGCCGGTTTGGACTCGTCGGTTCGGGCTGTTCGAGCCCCTCGATTTCCCCTGCCGGAGTGTTTTTGCTGTTGAACGGTCTATTACCGGGTATGTCGACCGATTTGGCCCAAGCGACCTTTGCAGGGGGCTGTTTCTGGTGTCTCGAAGCTGCCTACGAAGAGGTTCCGGGAGTCCGGACCGCCACGTCTGGCTATGCCGGCGGGGATGTCCCGGAACCGAGCTACGAGGCGGTTTCGACCGGCGAAACGGGCCATGCCGAATGTGTCCAACTCGAGTACGACCCGGACGAGGTAACCTATGTCGACCTCCTCGGGGTGTTCTTCCGGGTTCACGACCCGACCCAACTCAATCGCCAGGGGCCCGACGTGGGGACGCAGTACCGATCTGCAATCTTTGCACACGACGAGTCGCAACTGGAGACGGCCGAATCGTTCGTCGAGAGGCTGGAAGCGGAGGACGCCTTCGAGGACGAAATCGTCACCCAAATCGAACCCCTCGACACTTTTTGGGAGGCCGAAGAAGCCCATCAGGAATACTACGAGAACAATCCGGAGGACCGGTACTGCACGCTCTACGTCGAACCGAAAGTCAAGAAGGTCCAAGCAGTCTTCGAGGACGACGCCGACTAACAGTCCGGTTCGATGCCCTTTTGACGCCCGGAGCAGTTCGCACTACCATGGCTACGTTCAGCGTCGTCGTCTCCGATCCGGAGACGGGACGATCGTTTACGCGAGAGGTCGATGGGCAAGACGCAAACCGCTTCATGGGGCGCGAAATCGGGGAAGAAGTCGACGGCACAGCCGTTGGCCTCGACGGTTTCACCCTGGAAATCAGTGGTGGCTCCGATGATGCCGGCCGGCCAATGCGCTCGGACGTCAGGGGAGCCGAACTGTCCGAAGTGCTTTTGACCGGCGGTGTCGGTTACAATCCCGACCGTGACGGGGAGCGCCGTCGTGTCACCGTCAGGGGTCGTGAAGTCGGCGAACCGATCACCCAGTTGAACGTGAAAGTGACAGAAGGCGAGGGCTCGGTCCCCGTCGCACTTGGCGAGGAAGAACCAGAAGAAGTCGAGGCGGGAACCGAGGAGGCAGAAGAGACGGAAGAAGCCGAAGAAGAAGGGGAGTCCGAGGAAGTAGCGGACGAAGACGAATCCGAGGAACCGGAGGCTGAGGCGGCGGCTGACGAGGCCAACACGGACGAAACCGAGGCGTAAGGCCACACGTTTTTTCTCAAGGTTGGAACGCCTCCGCCGGGCTTAACCGATACCTCGACGAATTTCGAGTATGAACATGTCCATTGACACGTTTCTCCGCGGCGAGAAACCACACCATGTCGCTGCATATTTTGCAACGACGTCACTCTCCGATGCCGAGACGCTGGCCGAGCAGAACTACGCCGAGGCTACAGGTGATGGTGTCCGGATGGTTGTCCCAGGCGATGCAGGCCGGGCGGCCTTCGAATCAGCCACCGGAATGGACCCAATGGATTTCGCCGGGGACGCCATGGGAACCGAAGGCACAATTACGAAGGGGCTCACAGCCGGTGACTGTCCCGCAAGAGACGAGGGTGGGGACCATGAGCTTCGGATCGTCTTTGCCTTCGCGGAGGAACAAAATGAGGACGTGGGCGGCCTATACGCCGACGGGGACGTGATCCACGCCTACGCACAATGTTCGTGTGGCGAGGCGTACTCGGACAAATGGGTCGCGGGCAAGAAGTAATGTAACAAAATTTTTGCTTCGTCCAATTTTCGCTCCCGCAAGCCGGCTCTTATTCGACGAGTGTTCAGGCGGTACCCGGACCCATACATATTTTTGTAAGTTCTTGACTTACTTTGATATGGTAGCACATGGCTCAAAAACCAACATGGCACTATCCGTGCAGGAGTGAGCGATGACCGGGCGGGACATCGATCCACCGGTGGTATGGGAACGTGAGAACCAACACAATCCCGGCGTTGACCGTTCGGTTGACGGAATTTCCGGGCGACCCCGGGAAAAACAGACACCAGGAGTCCGATGACACACGATATTGTCATCGTCGGCGGCGGTGTCGGTGGAACAGTCACGGCCAATCGACTCCGAAAGAAACTCCAGCGGGAAGTATCCGGAGGGAATGTCCGGATTCGAATCGTCTCTGACAATCCGGAGCACGTCTACAAACCGACGTTTTTCTACGTGCCTTGGGGTGAGAGTGAACCCGAAGACGCAAGACGCCCGCTTGCTGATTTGGTTGACCGACGAGTAGAGCTGATCTACGACCGGGTAACACACATCGATACCAGCGGTAAGTCACTCGACCTCAGCGAGAACGGGAGCATGCCGTATGACTATCTCGTGGTTGCAACCGGCGCGATGCCTGATCTGGACGATACTCCTGGATTTGGACCGGACGGAGACGGCCATCATTTCTACGATGCCGAGGCGGCGATGGCGCTTCGGCAGGAACTCTCCGCCTTCGACGAAGGCCACCTCGTCCTCTCGGTCATCGGAACGCCACACGTGTGTCCCGCTGCGCCAGTCGAATTCACAATGTTGGCCGACTCTCGCTTCCGTAAGCTGGGGAAACGGGATGATATTGACATTACCTATACGTATCCGCTCCCGCGCCTCCACAGTGTCGGTCCGGTCGCAGAGTGGGCTGAGCCCCGCTATGCGGAGCGGGATATTCAGACCCAGACCATGTTCAACCCTGAGACGGTGGACTCGGGGAATAGCGTGATTCACACTGTCGAAGGGACCGACCTCGAATACGATCTCCTGGTGGGGATCCCGGAGTTCGAGCCCAGTCCGCTCATAGCGAAATCCGGGCTCGGGGATACCTGGATGGAAGTCGACAAACACACGCTGGAATCCGATCACGCCGAGGACGTGTTCGGAATCGGTGATGTGACAAATCTTCCCACGAGCAAAGCGGGAAGTGTCGCCCACTACGCGGCCGGGACGGTCGTCGACCGAATCGCCGCACTCGTTCGTGGCCACGAGCCCCGGACGATTTTCGAGGGCGATACGATCTGTTTCCTCGAAGCCGGGGCCGACGAAGGGTCACACATCAGCTTCGATTACGAAACTGACCCCGTTGTTCGTGACCAGTCCGAGTTTGTCCACTGGGCAAAGTTCGCGTACAACGAGATGTACTGGCTGACAGCGAGGGGGCTCGCGTGAGACACCAATGAGCGAGGAACCTATCGATCCGGATTCAGAAGCCGTACAGCACGCACTCGAAACGCTCGTCGAACTCGAGGAAACAGGCACGTTGGACGATCTCGCTGATGCCGCGAACCTCGTTTCCCTCGCCTCGGAGGCGGTCGATGACGACATGGTCCGGTCGACCATGCGGGCCATGGTCCATGCCGGTGAACTCTTCGATACTGCGGCCGGCGAGCCTGAAGCGCTCCGGAATCTCGAGGTCATGACGGCCGCTCTCAGCGAAACCGCACCCGATCCAGCAACCGCCCCCGATCAAGTGGGTATGATTGGTATGATGCGGAAGATGAATGACCCGAAAACCAAGCGGGGAATGGGCTTTCTGGTCCAGTTGCTTCACGAACTCGGCGATCAATTAGAACAGCGGGCCCATCGCTACGATTTCGAAACCGAAATCGAGACCGAACGACCCTGATTCACTCCATCTCTGCGGGTTCTTCGGGTAGGTTCCAGAAGGCTTTCATCAGCATTTGCTTCGCCGGCGCCCCGCGGGTCGTCCAGTGATTGGCGTAATCCAGCATGTCCTCATATATCCGGGGTTTGCACCCAGCCGCTCGAGGATGCCCACCGCCGCCGACCTGTCTGGCGACCTCGTGGGCCCGTTCGAAACCATCGCTGCCCCGAATCGACGCACTGCCGGCGGGTTTGACGACGACGGCCGCGTCGGCGCCCTGTTCACGGAGCTCCTCGGCAACCTCGTTCTGTGAGCACCGGCCATAGGTAACGCCGACGGTCCAGTCTCGGATTTCGTGCAGTTCCGCGCGGGCGACGGCTCGTTCGATCCGGTCTTCCTTCTCGACGCGCTTCTCGGCCAGGAATTCTCGAACGTCATCCGGGAAGTCAACCCCGTGATTCTCGACGACTTCGAGGTAGTCTGCTGGGTCCTTCCAGTGAGAGAGGTCGGCGAGGTCGTCCGAGCGGTCGTCCTCTTTGATCCAGAGGTCGTGATCGCGGGTCACCGCAGCGAGTTCGTCGAGATGTTCGGCGGCCTCACCCTCCAGGGACCGGGCGGCGACGTCAGCGGTACACTCGGCTTCGGAATCGCCGACGACGAGTTCGACGCCTGCGTCCCGGACTGCGTCTTCGGCGGCTTCTGTCCATTGGTGATGATCGTACCAAGTGACCGAGTCGGCGTGATCGAGTAGTGCTTCGAGGGGCTCGGCGATCGTTTCGAACTCGTCGGGAGCCAGATCACAGATGTACACCTCACCGCCCGGCTCGGCGTATTCGGCCGCTCTCTTGATTCCGTCGGCGAGTTCGTGCGGGCTCGATGGAATGAACGCGGCCTCGCCGAGGGCGTCTCTGAGCAGCGCGACACAGGCCAAACCGTCGGCATCCGGGTCCACGACGGCAAGGACCTCGGACCCACTCACGCGGGCTTCGATCTCTCGGTCTTTCGATTCGGCGCGAATATCATCGGGAACGAAAAACCCCTTGCCCGGGAGGAGTGATTTTCGCTCGGGCGAGAGATTATTGTCGTCGATGACCCATTCTTGCATAGTAGTGGGTCGGCATCACTGGGTAAGTATCACCCGATACCAGGCCAGTCCGTCTCAGGTTGGGGCTGCGAGTCGAATGCTCATCTCCCGCTCGAAGTCCTCTGCACCGGTGCTTTCAAAGCCGACTTTTTGATAGAGGTAGGTCGCGGGCTTGTTCCATCGCTCGACGGTCAGCCAGACTCTCCATACGCCGTTGGCCGCTGCGTGACCCAGCAGCGCTTCGAGGAGTTTCGTCCCGATGCCGGCGTCCTGATAGTCCTGGTGGACGAAAATCGCCAGTTCGTAGGCCCCTTCGCCATCCCCGACCAGCGTCGCGTGGCCGATGATCCGGTCCTCGTGGGTCGCGATCACGTTGAAACAGTTCGCACAGAGGAGGTGGTCGAGCCACTCCCTGATCGCCGCTTCACCGATCGGGGGAATACCCTGGGCTCGATCGGCCTGGTCGAAATCCGTGTACATGTCGACGAGTGCGTCCCGGTCCCCCTGACAGACCTCGATATCGACCGTCCGGTTCGTTTCGTCCGTCCAGGCGAGTGGCGGTTCAGGGAACGGGCCAGCCGGCTCGTCGGGATACCGGCGTTCTGTCATCTGAGCAAAGTAACGCTGACGTGGGAGTTCAGCAGGACGAACTCGGCGATGGAGCCGATCCGGATCTTCCCCATCGGACTCTGTTCGCCACCGCCCAGGACGATGCGATCGAAGGCCTCTGATTCGGCTATTTCGACCAAACGACTCCCTGGATGCCCTTCGACACGCCGAATCTCGATGTCCGAGCTCGCCGATCCGATGGCATCCCGAACTGCTGTGTCCGTCTCGTCAGCCGATCCCTCTCCATCAGGCTGGTCCAGGACAGCGACCGTGAGCTCGTCCCCGACCGACTGCGCCCGCTCGACCGTTCGATGGAGCACTTCGAGGGAATCCGAGCCGGTAGTGATCCCGAAGAGGATCTTCATAGGGGCTACTCGCCGGTCAGGCGCAAAAGCATTTGCCATCGATCCCTGGCCTGGCCCGTCACGCTTTTGCGGACCCCCAGGGTAAAGGCGGTATGGACGAGGATCCGGCGGCTGTCAAGCCACCGAATCGCCGGGTCACGGCCGGCCCGGAAGCGGTCCGGTCGCTCCTTTCGATTACGCCCGGCGACCGCGACGAAGGGGTACCATCTGACGTGCGCAAGTACGAGCGCTTCAAGAAAGTCGACGGTGCCACCTACGAGCGGGTCAACGAGTTCCTCAGGGACCGGACCTACATTACGGCCCGTGAGTGGGCGATTGCCCGACTCTGTGCTGATTTCCGGACCGAAACGGGCGTGGAGATGACCAAAATCGGGGAGAACCTCCCCGATCTGGTCCCCTTCATGACCGATACCTACAGCCCGCAGGCGGTCAATCAGGCCCGCTCCTCCTTCGAAGACAAGGTACGGATGGCAGGGGCCACGTTCCTCTACGGCGCGATGAGCGGCTTCTTCGCGGCCGACGAACTCGACGAGATCATGTACGAATCGACCGAGGTCGCGAAGTTCCTCTTAGAAGTGGAGGGGGTGGACCTCGCCGTCGAGGAGGAACTCGAAGGGGAGGAGCGAATCTCCTCGGTGATGCGGGAAGTCCGTGAGGCAAGTGAGAAACTCAGACAGGACGAACAGACGTGTCCGGAGTGTGGACATACGTTCGGCGGCGAGGACTAGCGGATTTTCGGCGGCGCCGGGTACCGGGGTTCGGGGCTATCGAACGTTCTTACCGACTGGCTCGCCGAACCTCCCTTCGGCGGTCGTCGGATCGGGACTCTCCCAGACGATCTCTCCCCGAACCATCGTCAACTCCGGAAATACCCCAGTCATCCCTTCAAATGGCGTCCAATCCGTTTTCCCGTGGAGGTCGGTCCCCCGTATTTCTCGCGTCGCCTCGGGATCGACTAGTACGAGATCCGCGTCGGCACCGGCTTCGATCCGACCCTTCTGGGAGAGACCGAAGATTCGAGCCGGATTTCGGGCCGTCAGATCGCGAACCCGTTCACGGTCGAACTGGCCCGCAAGAACTTCACCGAGCAGGAGCGGGAGGGCTGTCTCGACGCCTGGAACGCCACTCGGTGCGGACCAGATGTCCGTGTCCTTCTCTTCGCGAGTGTGGGGGGCGTGATCGGTCGCGATCACGTCAACCGTTCCGTCCGCAACCCGGTCGTAGACGCCAAGTCGACGGTCCTCGTCTCGGAGTGGGGGATTCATCCGCCCGAAGGTCCCCAACTCATCGCTATTTTCGGTCGAAAGGAAGAGATGATGGGGGGTGACTTCTGTCGTCGCACCAGCTGTGGCGGCTTGATCGATCCCTTCCGGGGTGCTCGTGTGGGCAATGTGGATGTCGGCGTCGAGTTCCGTCGCAGTCTCAACGGCCTGTTCGATCGCCACGGCTTCAGCCTGAGCCGGCCGATACGCGCTCCAGGCTGCCGGACCGTCACTCTCGGCCACCTCCTGGTCGAAGTAGTCGGCGTTTTCGGCGTGTACTGTCGTCACCACTCCTGCTTGGTCGGCTCGATTTAGTGCGGTCTCGAACAGTGGCTCCTCGATTCCCATGTCACCTGTCGAATCGGCGAGGAACACTTCCCCGAGGGCGAAAAGGGACCGCTCAAAAAGGGACTTTGGGTCCCAGTCCGGCGTGACACCGCCGTTGATGCCCCAATCGACGAGCGACGGGTCTGTCAACTGTGCCTTTTGATCGAAACTGGCCCCATCTACAGTCGGTGGATCGGTATTTGGCTGATCGACGACAGTCGTCACCCCGCCGGATGCGGCTGCCCGGCTTCCGGTCGCCCAGGTTTCTTTTTCGGAGAATCCCGGCTCGCGAAAGTGGACGTGGACGTCGATCATTCCAGGGAAGAGCCACTTCCCGGAGGCATCGATGACCGTTTCTCCGGAGAGGTCGCTTCCGACGGCTGCAATCTGCGCCCCGTCGATAGCAACATCTCGTTCGCGGCCATTCGGGAGGCCCGCATTTCGGAATACGTGCATACCTGTACCTTCTGAGGACTGGGCCTAAAGGTGCCGGGAGCGTCCCGGGTCGATCACCGGTATCGAAGAAATAAATCCACCGCCCCCGAAGGCCATGTATGGTCACGCTGGGCGCCCCCGCCCTGGACCCGTTTCCCCGGTTCGCTCGCTATAACTCGCCCTACACTGCGCATCGCGATGGCCGTGCCATCGACCTGTATCCCGGAACAAAACGGGCCCCCAGCCCAGTGGCCGGAACTGTCGTTGAGACCCGGACGATGACCGCTCCGAGCCGGTCGTATGCGGCCCCGAACGACCATCTCATCGTCATCGATACCGGGACGGAACTCGCCCGGATTCTTCACGTCGATCCGGCGGTCGAGGCCGGAACGACCATCGAGCGGGGCGAGGATCTCGGGCCCCTGGTCAGATCGGGCTACTTCGCCCCTTGGGTGGACAACCACGTGCACCTCGGTTTCAGGGCGTACGGAACTGATCCAGTTCGGGCCAGCGGCTCGCTCCGGGTCGCCCTCGATGTTCCATTACACGGTCTCACCTGGGACGGAACCGGCACCGTTCGAGCGGTCGGTGATACGTACGTTATCCTCGACGCTCCGGTGCACCCGGATCCAGGGGGTGCGTTCGCGGGGATTGCAGACGACACTGGTCACTACGTCTTTGACGGCGGGGTTCCGCACTATGAGACAGGGGGTGTTCACGCGACAGATTCTGATCGTGGAAGTACTGAACCGATCTCGTTGCTCGGAACGACGCTTGCCCCTGGGTCGGGCACGATCGATTGGGAATCCGTCGCGGTGTTTGCAAACGGTCGTGAGATCACTGGACTCTCCTTTCTATTGGGGCGAGACCAAACGGGAGCGAAACTCATCTGCCCGAACGTGGAGTTTGCCGTGGGGGAGACAGTAACCGTCGAAATCGCCTGAAAAGGCGTTCCGAGTCACACCCCGTCGCAAATCACCGAACTCGACACGACTTACCACCGAACTCGACTCGACACACTCACAGGAACTCGACCGCCGCCCGCGTCGTCGTCTCACCGAACACCCACTCAGCGTGTTCGAGAGCATACCTTCGGTGATCGGCCTCGAGGTAGCCCAGTGCGTCGGACACGAGGACCGGTTTGAAGTCTCGCAAACCTGCGCTGCCGGCCGTGTGAAGGACACAGACGTTTGCGAGGGTACCCACGAACAACAGATCCGTGACTCCCCGATCCTCGAGGACCGTTTCGAAATCGGTTCCATAGAACGCGTCGTATGTGCGCTTCTCGATGACGAGATCGCCTGGCTCGACTGCAAGGCCGTCGACGATTTCGGCGCCCCAGGACCCCTCGAGGACGTGTTTGCCCCAGCGTTCGAACTCGTTCATGTAGTAGGCGTCTTCGAACTGTCCCTCGGGGTGGACGTCACGCGTGAAGGCGATCTCGGTGCCGGCCGCTCGGCCCCGCTCCACGAGTGAGCTGATGGGCTCGATTGCGTCTTCGCTCCCTGGCGCGTAGAGGGCCCCGTCGGGGTGACAGAAGTCGTTTTGCATGTCCACCACCACGATGGCTGTCGTGTCGGGATCGACGTCCATAGGACCGAATTGACGGCCCAGTTCCAAAACGATTGGCGCGTGCGACAGAACTCGTGGGACCTGCCTCGGGCGGCAGGATTTTCCCGCTGCCGCTCCCACCGAAACCCATGCGTCGGGTGCTTGGAGTCGTGGCCGTCGTTCTCATTCTGGTGACCGCTGGGTGTGTTTCGGCCCCCGCTCCAGCAGGCCCGACAGCAACCCAGGAGCCATCCACGGCGTCGCCTTCGACACAAACGACACCGACTGAACCACCCCAGGGTGATCCGAGTCCCACGGACGATCCGCCCCCTGACCCGAAGACCGACCCCCTTGGATGGGAGGACGGGTACTGGCATAACGAAACGCTCGATATCGACCCGACAGACGGCCTCAATCGGTCGGAACTCGATGCGGTCGTGGCACGTGGCATGGCCCGCGTCGAGGCAACCCGGGGACTCGAGTTCGAGAAGCCGATCAACGTTCGAATCATCGATCGAGCAGAATTCCGCAACCAATCGACGGGTGGCAGAAACTCTACGACTGCACAACGTCTCCATCAGGACGTGAAATTCGAAGCCCTCTTGTTCATCGGTGAAGGTGCGAGCGCGATCAGTCAGCAGGAGGAAAACCGGGCCGAAGGCGTCCTTGGATACTACGCACCTGGAGATCACAACATTACGATCGTTTCGGACAGCGGGCCACCGCTCCAAATGGACGAAGTAACACTCGCCCAGGAACTCTTCCACGCCGTCCAAGAGGAACACTTCTCGGTCTCGAACAGAACGTCAAAAACTGAAGAGGAGCGAAACGCCAACCTGGGAATCATCGAGGGCGACGGGAACTACGTCGATTATCTCTACGAACAGCGGTATGCCGAGGATCTCGTCACGCCTTCTGTCGCGGGGGGCAGTGGTAGCGGTGGTGACCGTCACATTGGATTGTTCGCGCTCCGGTTCCAACCCTACAGCGACGGTCCACCATTCGTCCAGGGCATTCGTGAAGAGACAGGCTGGGCGGGCGTAAACGAGGTTTACGACAACTATCCGGAAAGCAGTGAACAGACCATCCACCCCGAAAAATACCTCGTTGATGACCCTGTGAACGTCACGATCGATGACCGGTCGAGCGAGCAGTGGACGGTGCCAGACCAGGGAGAAGGGCACATTGACTACGCCGAATTCGGGGAACCGGGCTTGTATGCCATGCTGTGGTACCCGAGTTACGAAGCAACTTCGGAGGGGGGAACGGCCACTGACGTGGTGATCCCCTACCGGCACTTCTTCCAGACTGCGGGCCAGGTCGACGCCTACAATTACTCCCATCCGGTGACGACTGGCTGGGAGGGAGACCGACTTCTCCCATACGTCCGGGCTGATTCCGCCGACACGAACGAAACGGGCTACGTCTGGCGGATCGAGTGGGAGACGGTGAGTGACGCCACCGAGTTTCGGGACGCCTATGTGGAACTTCTCTCCTACCACGGGGGGATGAACGTGGCCGGTTCGGAGTCCGTCTATCGCATTCAGGAGGGACCGTTTGCTGATGCCTTTGCCATTCGCCAGGACGGGACGACGGTAACGATCGTCAACGCCCCGACAGTCGAGGAACTCGACGCTGTCCATAACGGGGCACGGTGAACGTGGTCGAGGAAAACGGGTGATGAACGGTTCGCGGAGACGAAGACCTATTTATTTTCTCCAGCCATACCAATGGGTATGATTGACACAGTTCTCGTGCCAATGGACGATTCGGAGATGGCCGAAAATGCCCTCGAATACGCGCTCGAATCGTTTCCTGACGCGTCCGTGACTGTCATCCATGTCGTGGGGGAACCGTCCTCGATGATGGGGCAAGCGACGGGACTCGCTCTCGCCGAGGACCTCGAAGCGGAAGCAGCGGAGTACGCTGCCCCAGTGTTTGAAACCGCCCGGGACATCGCAACTCGGCACGACCGGGAGATCGAGACAACAGTTGGGATCGGGCAGCCTGCTCGCGCCATTTTGAATCGGGTCGAGGAGTTCGATACGGTCGTGTTGGGAACCCATGGCGGGAGTCTGACAGACCGGTTGTTCGTCGGAAACGTTGCCGAACGGGTCTTCCGCCGGTCGCCTGTGCCAGTAACCGTTATCCGTTGACATCCTCCCCGCGCTGAAGTGCGAGGCTTTCGCCTCGAATGAGGTGAAATCGTTTTGCGCTAATTCGTCGGAAACTGCACGTGACTGTCTGCTCGGCCAGAAAGAGAGCAGGCTTTTTCGCCCGGGCCGTGATATATCCCGTATGCACACACTGTGGAGGTGGGTTGGATGACCCACTTCGACATCATCCCGCCGGAGCAGATCGACTCCGGCGAGGCGACGGACGCCTACTTCGACCGAACCGTTGAAACACTCGAGGCCACCGACACGAACCCACACGTCGTCGCTGAGGTGACGGCCGATCAGTTTCCCGATGGCGATTTCGAGCTCTTGGCCGGGATCAAAGACGCAGCGTCGCTCCTCTCCGGGCTTCCGGTCGACGTGTGGGCGCTGCCAGAGGGGACGCTCTTCGACGGTGGGCCAGTCATGCGGATCGAGGGGAATTACCTCGATTTCGCCCGGTATGAAACCTCCCTGCTGGGATTTCTCTCTCACGCCAGTGGAATCGCGACGAACGCGATGGAAATCTCGGAGGTTGCCAAAGACACCCCCGTGCTGAGTTTCGGAGCGAGACACGTTCACCCCTCGATTGCCGCCGTGGTCGAGCGATCGGCACTTATCGGGGGCCTCGACGGCTTTTCCCACGTGGCCGCCGGGGACTTGTTGGGCCGGGAGGCCAGCGGGACAATGCCTCACGCGCTGATCATCTGTTTCGGCCGCGGCAACCAGGAAGCCGCGTGGCAGGCCTACGACGAGCAGATGCCACCCGAGGCCCCGCGTGTCACCCTTTGTGACACCTATTCGGACGAGGTCGAGGAGGTGCTCGGGGCCGTCGAGGCATTGGGAAAGAACCTGGACAGTGTGCGACTCGACACTACCTCTTCCCGTCGCGGCGATTTTGAAGCGATTGTCCGGGAAACCCGTTGGGAACTTGAGGCCCGAGGACACGACCACGTGGACATTTTCGCCAGTGGTGGTCTCGGACCTGCCGACGTCGGGCGGCTCAGCGAACACGTCGATGGCTTTGGCGTTGGCGGCTACGTGAGCAACGCCGATCCTGTAGATTTCGCCCTGGACATCGTGGAAGTCGAAGGGGAACCGGCAGCCAAGCGTGGCAAACTCTCCGGGGCCAAACAGGTCTACCGGACTCCAGACGGTGGTCACTACATCGCGCTCGCCGGGCGGGTCGGGCCATCCGGTGGGACCCCGCTCCAGAAGCGGTTGGTCGAAGACGGCTCTATTGTCCGTGACTTTGACCTCGACGCCACGATCGATCGGGCGGCCCGGGACATCGACCGCGTGGATCCAGTTAGCGATCCCGGCGAGTGAGGTGGACGTCTGCGGGCGCGACCCTCGCCCGACAGCCATCTCCGACGGTGAGCGCCCGAGCGACGTGTCTGTCGACAGTTGCAGTCAGTCGATTCTTGCCGTCCCAGTCAAGCACGATCGTCGCGTCGGTGTGTTGGGTGAGGATCCGTTCGATCGAACAGTGAAGCACGTTTTCGGCGTCCTCGAATGCACGCTCCGCGTTGCCGCACAGCTCGACAGTATCCGGATGAATCGCAACGGCGACAGGTTCAGCGGGTGGCTCCCTGGCCGCCGTGAGCGTTCTCGACCCGACGTCGACCACGGTTTCAGAGCCGTTCTCGCCGACGACGGAGGCCGGAAAGACGTTCTCCATACCAAGAAACTCCGCGACGAAGGCGCTGTTGGGACGATCGAAGACGTCTCCGGTTGGTCCCTCCCGGACCAGATCGCCGTCATCGAGCAGCGCCAGTCGATCACCGACGACCGCCGCTTCTGATTGGTCGTGGGTCACGTAGACGACTGGGATTTCCAGGGCTGCAAGCACGTCTCGAAGTTCCAGTCTGAGCCGTCTTCTGATCGGTGCGTCGAGGCTGGAGAGGGGTTCGTCCAGCAGGAGGACGTCCGGCTCCGAGACGAGAGCGCGTGCCAGGGCAACCCGCTGGGCTTCGCCGCCTGAAAGCGTGTTGGGTTCGCGGTCGAGCAGGGGCTCGATTTCCAGCAGCTGGGCCGTCGCCTCGATATCTCCCCCCTCCGTCGCACCGAACGCGAGGTTTTCCCGAACGGTGAGATGGGGGAACAGGGCATAGTTTTGGAAGACCATCCCAACTGACCGGTCCTCGGGTGGGAGATTCTCGATTGGCCGACCATTGATCCGTACTCGGCCGCCGTCCGGTGACTCGAAGCCAGCAATAAGGGACAGCACGGTCGACTTCCCGCTACCGGAGGGCCCGAGAACGGCGGTAACGCCAGGTTCGACGGTGAGGCTCATCGGGCCCAACGTGAAGTCCTCGTATTGCCGTTCGAGTCGGGTGAGTTCCAGGCTCATTGTGAGCCAAGGGTCACTCGCTTGCCGGCCAATTGGAGGGCCAGGACCACGAGGAATCCCAGCGTGAGGAGGATGATCACGATTGGGGTGGTCGCAGCGATGCCGTCCGAGATGAAGGTCACCCAGATCTGGGTGGGCATCGTGGTCGGGTGGTAGGCCGTCATCATCGTGGCGCCGAACTCGCCCATCGCCCGGGCGAAGGTGAGGACTATTCCTGCGAGGATACTCCCCCGAGCCAACGGCAGGGACACCAGTCGGAAGGTTTCGAGTGGCCCTTTGCCCAGGCTCCGGGCCGCCTGTTCGATTTCACGGTCCACCGAGGCAAACCCGGAGCGGGCCGTGATGACGACGAACGGCGAGGAGACGAACGTTTGGGCGAGGATGATACCGAAATAGCTGTCTGTGAGCGGTAATCCCAGTGACGCCGCGGCTCCGCCGATCGGGGTGAAGTGACCGAACCCGGTCAGGAGCATAACGCCGCCAACGACCGGCGGCATCACGAGTGGGAGCACAACTAGCGCGTCGACGATCACCTTTCCGGGGAACGTCGCCCGTGCGAGCACATAGGCCAGTGGCACCCCGAAGATCGTGGCGAGTGCGGTGGAGACCGGGGCCGAAAGCAGGGAGTACTTGACCGCTGAGAGGACCGACGGTTCGAGAAATGCGCCCGCCCTCAGTCCTTCGCCCCAGGTCAAAAACGACACGAACGGGTAGAGCAGATAGACGAAGAGGACAGCCCCCAGCAGTGCGAACACCCCGTTCTCGTGGAGAATCCGGCTTCCAAACCCATACTGGCCACGGGAGAACCGACGGACGGAATCGGCGTAACTCATGGAAGCACCTCATCTGGCACCGGACCGTGGGGGTGCGGGAAGCGTTCGTTCACGACCAATCCGTTTTCGCTGAGCATCGCCGGATTCTCGAGCAAGTACTTCACGAACGCCCGCCCGCCCTCCGGGTCGGGGGCGGTCGAGGGCACCGTACTGTTGTAGAGGACCGGGGTTCCCTCGATGGTGGTCCCATCTTCGGTGGTGTAGGTCGCGTGGGCGTAATAGTCAGTGTACTCCGGGTTCGAAAAGTCGAGTTGGTCCGGGAGTTCGACGTATGGAAGCTCGTGATCGACGGCCATGTTTTTGTAGACGATTGCCGCGGCCCGATTGCCGGTCTCGATGTTGGCAAGGAGGTGGGGTTCCTTCGGGTCGATGACGAGATTGGCCGCGAGGTCCGCCGCCAGTCCGTCGACGCCGTAGTAGTCCGCCGCGAGTTCAAATAACTGGACTGCACGGTATCCCAGGGGGTCCAGGTCAGGATCCGACCGAGCGACTTCCGCGTCAGCGGACCGCAACACCTCGTACCAGGGTTCGCCAGCCTCGAGACGCTCTCCAATTGGTGTGTCGGGCCCATAGGCGATCACCAGCGCGTTTGAGCCGAAGACGACGTCCCACGGGGCGATCGAGTCCGGAAGTCGCGACCGAAGCAAGGAGGCGTCTGCGCTCACGATCACGTCAGGTTGTTTCTGCTCTTCGAGGACCATCCGCATGACCGCGTTCGAGCCGTGGAACTCCCCCCGATAGCCATACTCGTGATCGGCTTCGAACCCCGGGCCGACCGTCGAATTGAGAACCGATGCGAGACTGCCCGCAGAAAGCACCGAGACATCCGTTTCGCCGCCGAGACAGCCGGCCACGGCCCCGAGTGCACCTGTCCCCATCAGGGAAAGAAACCCCCGGCGCGTCGAGTTCAAGGGGGCGGTGGTTTTGTTGGTCACCCGGCCGCTCCGGAGTGGGGTCCCGTCCGGATTCGTCATACCTGATGTAACGTTCTACGGTTTATTTATCACTTTTTAGAAACCGTTCACGGACACATTTCTGGCACGGACCAGCCCAAATCAACCATTTTTGTTTTCGATTCCGGGGACCGAACGGCTTAGGGGCGTTGCTGGACTACGATTATCTGGGTAGCGGACGCCCGACCCCCGTGTCCCTCGTGGATATGAGGAAAGTCCCCCCACTGCCGGACAGGCGACCGGGCACACGCCCGGGGCGGGAGACCGTCGGGCCCTGGAACAGCAACGACACGGCGTCGTCCGACCGATGAGGTGTGCGGATCCGCCGCGATTCGGGTTCGCCCGAGAAAGCGGTGGAGCGTTAACCCACCGAGGGCCGACGGCGACGCATCGATGGAACGGCCATCCCTCGCCGGTGCAAGTCCGCGCGTACAAGGTAGTCCGGCCGGTCGCGCGGACGCTCAGCCGAATGTCGGGTCGAAACAGAAGGGGGCTTACGACCCGCAACCCATTTCAGCACCCTCGAGCGACGGCGCTTGCCTTCTCGGTCAGGAATCCGTGTTTCGGCCGAGAGTTTACAAGCCAGAACCGAACCAGGTTGGCCCATGCGGTAAGGGCCTGCCCGGAATGGTTTCGCGGGAGTACGGGGTTCCGTTTCGGGAGCATCGACCCGTCTGTTCGCTACGATTCACCAGACTCGGGATTCGGGATCGAGAGGTCGGTCGTTCCCTCGACCGCATAGGACTGCAGGACACCAGCATCGAGGCCATAGGCAACGTCGACAGTGAGTTCGAGGGGCCAGTCGTCGAAGGCCTGGACGTAGAGTTCGAGGGTGACCGTTCCTTCCCCGACCGGACTGAGGTCAGGGACCGAGATGAGGCGACCATCGGACTCGTCGTCGATTTGGTAATCGATCGGCGGAAACTCGCCAGAAAACCCGCCAACGTACACTGAGGGACGCAGACCGGTCGGAGCGCGGTTCCTGAAGGTTACAAAGAGGTCGGAAATCGCCGTCTCCTTCCGGTGCCAAATGGAGATTCGCATTCGCACAAGTCCGTCTGGCCGGACCGGGCCGTACTGCACCGTGGTGGTTGCGATCCGACCCTCGTTGTCCCGGTAGGTGAGATGGGTTTCGGCCGACTCGACATCGACTTCCGGGTCGCTGAGTTCCGTCGTCCCCACTGGACCAGCACAGCCGGCGAACGCTACGGTGCCAGCAGCTCCGACTCCAGCGAGGAATCGCCGCCTGTTCATGGCCATACTGGGTGTCTCACTGAATTAACTCCCGCGGAGGGTTCGACGCCTGTTTGATCCTCCTGAAGGGTCTCCACTGTATCCGAATTTGCAAACAGCCCACAGTATTGCTAAGGCGATGTTATGGACTCCCTCCTTTAAACGGTGCAATAACCACCTTAAACAACGATATTCGGGGATTTGTTTCTCATCGCCAGATTCAAACCGAACCAGTATTGAATGAACCGTACATGGCAGACATCATTATTATCGGTGGCGCCCCTGCTGGTGCGAGTGCTGCGATCTACACCGCTCGTGCCGACAAGGAAACGCTGGTTTTCGACAAAGGCGGTGGCACGACCAGAGCGGTCGAAACCATCGAGAACTATTATGGCTTCCCCGAAGGGACGACTGGCCCGGAACTGGTCGAGTTGGGCCACGAACACGCTGAACGGTTCGGCGCGGAGTTCCTCGAAGAAGAGGTCATCCGGGTCGGGCAGGACGGCATGCGCTACAGTGTCGAGACCGAAAGCGGCGAATACACTGCGGAAGGGCTCATCATCGCGACCGGTGGTTCCTACAAGACCCCCGGGATCGGGAACATCGAGGACTACGAAAACGAGGGCGTCTCTCATTGTGTGGAGTGCGATGCGTTTTTCTTCCAGGGTCAGACCGTCGGCGTCGTCGGGGCGGAGAACTACGCCGCCAAAGAAGCGCTTCTCCTCCTCGATTACACCGAGGATATCACCCTCTACACGAACGGTGACGAAATTGACATGGATGAGCACCTGGTCGATCAGTTGGAGCGAGCGGAGATTTCGATTGTTACCGAACCGATCGATCGGGTTGAGGGTGAGGGTGAACTCGAACGGGCAGTCTTCGAGGACGGGACCGAAACCTCACTTGACGGTCTCTTTGTCGCCGTCGGCCAGGCTGGCGGTCAGGACCTCGCGGAAATGCTTGGCCTGCCGACTGATGGCAATTATATCGACGTCGACGAGGACATGGGCACTGGGATGGAGAAGATCTATGCGGCCGGGGACTGCATTGGTGGCAACCGGCAGGTCGCCTCCTCAGTCGGTGAAGGGGCAAATGCGGCCATCAATCTCCTCGAAGAGCTACAAGGCGCGACCTATGTGGATTATTCAAACTAACAGTTCGAAGGGGTACGTCTAAGGCAACCGGGGCAAAACCATCGATGAATGCGTGACGTGACTGTCGGCGGCCTGATGGTCCTCGTGTCCGCGACCGGACTTGGGACGCTTGCGATCTTCGGGAAGTTCGCCGAGGCGGCTGATTTGAGTCGGCCCACTCTGCTTTTCTTCCGCTTTAGCCTTGGAGCCCTGATCGTCTGGAGCGTGTTACTTGTTCGGAATGACGTGACGCTGTTGCGGGGCCGACCGCTGTATGCAACCATCTTCCTCGGCATCCTCTATGGATTTCTCACGCTCGCGTATTTCCGCGGGCTCTCCTTTATGACCGCCAGTCTCACTGCCATCGTTTTTTACACCTACCCGATCTTCGTCTTCGGGCTCTCTGTGCCGCTGCTGGATGAACAACTCAGCCGGGCATCGCTATCGGCTCTGGCACTTGCACTCGCAGGCGTCGTGCTCGTCATCGGGATCGACTTGAGCCAGATCTCGATTCTTGGCATCCTCCTGGTCACCTCGGCCGCAGCGGGGTATGGGATCTACAACGTCGCCGGGCGCATCCTCACGGCGGATACGGACCCCACCCATCTCACGGCTCACGTCCTTGTCATCACGGCGCTCACGATCGGTGTCCGGTGGGGGATGGAGGGATTCAATCCACCCCAATCGCCGACCCATTGGGGTATCATTCTCGGGATCGGGGTCCTCGGAACCGGTATCCCGCTCCTGCTGCTGTACGAAGGTCTCGAACGGATCGAAGCCACACATGCAAGCATCATCGGCACCGCCGAGCCGGTGGCGACGGTGATTCTGGGCGTGACGATTCTCGGCGAAACACTCACACCACGAACACTCGTCGGAGCAATACTGGTGCTCGGCGGGGTGACACTGGTTCAGACGACTCGCGATCAGCGAGAGTGGCTCCTCGCAAAAGTCGGCCTGCACTGAGTTACGGGACCACGACGATGGTGCCGAAGGAAGCCTCAAGCACGGCCACTTCCTCGCCGGCTTCGGTCCGGAACGCGGTCGGTACGTCGACCATTTCCGGGTCAAGTTCGACTGTGGAACCGTCGACGGGAACCTCGACGGAGCCACCGGAGTCCAGTTGGGCTTTGATCTCGTCGGGGTCTGCCGCCTCCAGTGCTGCCATCACGGCCCCGGCCTCGTTGCGGAACTCGGGCCCGATTTTGGCATCGTCCGGGTCGACGCCAGTCGCGACTTCCTCGAGGTCCGGTCGACCGATAGAGGTGCGAATCGGTGCCGCGACTGTTTCGCTCAGGTCGTACGTGTCCACCCCCTGCTGGGGTTCGTCGTCGAAGTACAGTTCGACCCGCTCGAGGGCCTCATTTAGCGCGATGCCCTGATCGGACTTCCAGGCCCGAACCGACCGGGCCGCTTCTGCAATGACTTTGCCCCCCGTTGTGTCACCGTCTGGGGTTTCGATCGCCGGCCAGTCGGTCTGGTGAACGCTCCCGTCAGTACCCGGCAGATGGTGCCAGATCTCCTCGGCGATGAACGGACTGAACGGGGCGATCAGCTGCACCGTCGCGGACAAGACGTCGTACAAGGCCGAGCGGGCAGCGTCACGCTCTCCCGGGCGGCCGTTGTACAGTCGCCCTTTGACAAGTTCGAGGTAGTCATCCGCGAGGTCGTCCCAGACGAACTCCCGGATGGTTCGGACTGCCTGGTCGAACCGGTTCTCGTCCATGGCCGCTGCCGTCTCTTCGGTGACGGTCGCCAGCCGATCGAGAATCCACCGATCCGTATCCCGGTAGGCGGGGGCCGAGATCTCCGGGGTGTCCTCGTCGAAGTGGCCACTGGCAAAGCGGACGATGTTCCAGAGTTTCGTCAGGAACCGTGAGGCTGCGGTAACCTCTTTCCACTGGAACTGAACGTCGGCTCCGGGTTGGCCACCGACGGCCATCGCCTGCCGGAAGGCGTCGGCACTCTCCTCGTCGAGGACCTCGTCCGGTGAGACGACATTCCCGCGGGATTTGGACATCTTATTGCCGTCCGGGCCGAACACCATGCCGTTGATCAGGGCGGTGTCCCAGGGTTTCTCGTCTTCCAGGGCGGCGGTCCGGAGCAGCGTGTAGAACGCCCAGGTACGGATGATGTCGTGGCCCTGTTCGCGGAGCGCGACTGGCTCGAAATCCGTCTCCGGCCAGCCCGCGACGTGCATCGCCGAGATGGAGGAGTCCATCCAGGTGTCCATCACGTCGGTTTCGCCGGCCCACTCGCTTTCGGTACACTCGGGACACGCATCGATCGTCGGCCCAGTGTCGGTCGGTTCGACGGGGAGTTCTTCGAGGTCGGCGATCTCCCAGTGCCCACATGACTCACACTGCCAGGCCGGGATGGGGGTCGCAAAGACCCGCTGGCGTGAGATGACCCAGTCCCAGCTCATGCCTTCGGTCCACTCCTCCAGTCGGGCGTACATGTGCTCGGGAACCCAGTCCACTTCCTGGGCTTTCTCGAGGATCTCGTCCTGGCGAACCTCGACGAACCACTGGTCCTTCGAGAGAATTTCGATCGGCGTGTCACACCGCCAGCAGACCCCGACGGACTGTTCGACGGGTTCGGAGTCGACGAGCAAGCCCGCCTCATCCAGATCGGCCGGAATGGCCTTTTTGGCCGCTTCGATGCTCAGGCCCTCGTATTCGCCGGCGAGCTCGTTAAGGTGGCCGTCTTCGGTCAGCACCGCTCGCAGATCCAGATCGTACTCGGCCCACCAGTCGACGTCCTGTTTGTCCCCGAAGGTGGAAATCATCACGGCGCCGGTGCCGAACTCGGGGTCGACCTCCCCGTCGGCGATAAGTTCAACCTCTTGGCCGACTGGCGGGACCTCGAAGGTGTCCCCGACACGACCGTCATACCGGTCGTCATCTGGGTGAACGGCCACGGCTCCGGTCGCCGCGAGCAGTTCCGGTCGGGTCGTCGCGATCTCGATTTCGTCGGTGTCGATTCCCGGGAACGTGATGTAATAGAGCGTCCCGTCCCGGTCCTCGTTCTCGACTTCCGCGTCCGCGATGGCAGTCTGACAGCGTGGACACCAGTTGACGGGATGCTCGTCGCGGTAGACGTAGTCCTCCGCTGCCATTTCGACAAAGGAGCGCTGGGTCTTCCCCCAGTAACTCGGGTCCATCGTGCGGAACTCCTGATTCCAGTCCTGGGAGAACCCGAGCTGGCGCATCTGGGTGCGCATCGCGTCGATCTGGGTCTCGGTGTGATCGACACACATCTCACGGAAGTCCTCTCGCGGGACCTCCGTTCGGTGAATGTCCTGGTTCTCTTCGACTTTCACCTCGGTTGGCAGGCCGTGACAGTCCCATCCCTGTGGAAACAGGACGTCGTCGCCCTGCATCCGGCGATACCGGGCCAAAAAGTCCATGTAACACCAGCCCAGTGCGTTGCCGATGTGGAGGTTTCCGGTCGGGTAGGGCGGTGGCGTGTCGATGACGTAATCGGTCGCCCCTGTGTCTTCGTAGGCATATACCGACTCCTCAAGCCAGTACTCCTGCCACTCGGATTCGATCCGTTCGGGGTCGTAGGTCTCTGGGATATCAGTCATGGGTTTCCATGGAATCGTCGCTTGGGGTGAAAACAGCACGAAAAGGGCGTGTAGTGCTGCCCGCGAATCTACTCACGTACTACCGCGACGACGCGCATACTCGGGTTGAGGTGTGTCTCGGTTGATAAAGATTGCTCTCCGTCGTGTCTCGGACCGTTTCATTCAACACCATTCAGCCGCGGAAACTCCAGTTTCGTGTTGGCGATAACTGCCGGGCCGATTTTGCCGATTCTTTCCGGGCCGATTTTCGACGATATCTCTCGGCGTGATCTCGCCGATTCCCGTTGAGGCGGTCCGCTCGCGAGATCGGGGGCCAATGAACCGTGAAGATATCTCTCTCCTACGGGACCAGCTCGCACGTTTTTTAGGCAAGCCGAAAAAACCGAAAACCACTTCTAAATTAGGGGTGCCTAAATCAAGATATGCACCGTCGCCGATTCCTGCAGACTGGCGCCGCGACAGCGATGACCGGGCTCTTGGCTGGTTGCTCGAGTCCGGGTGAAGAGAGTGAGACGGGAACCACCGACGCTGGAAGTGGAACCACGACCGAGGCCGAATCCGATTCCTACTCGGTCTCGATGCCCCCGGTCGGGGAGGTCACCTTCGACGCCGTTCCGCAGCGGGCGGCGGTCTATTGCTCCGGCTATGCGGACATGCTCGTGGCGCTCGGCCACGGGGACGCGATCACCTCGGTGGGCCAGGTGGGTCGATTCCACACCACCGGCTACGAGGAACTGGGCGTGCCCGTCGATACCGACGAGATCGTTGATCTGGTCCAGCAGGGAGTCTCCCGCGAGACGTTCCTCTCGATCGACGCGGACGTCCACTTCATCGATCCGAACTGGCTGGAGAACGTTTTCGAGTTGAGCGACGAGGACATCGAGCAAATCGAGGAGCGAGTCGGTCCGTTCTTCGGCAACACGATCTTCCGGCAGACGGACGAGTGGCACGACTACGAGTACCTCTCAATGTACGAGGCCTTGGGGACGGTCGCGGAGGTCTTCCAGGAGACCGAACGGTACGAGGCCTTCAAAGGGTTCCACGACGACGTCGTCGATTCGGTCGCCGACGAGATCCCGGCAGCGGGTCCCCAGGCCGCCCTCGTGTGGGGCGGAAGCGAGGAACCGACGTCTTTCTCGCCCTATCGGCTCGATGGCGAGGGCGCGAACAAGAAGGCCTTCCACGATCTCAATGTTCAGGACGCCTTCGCCGACTCGGGGGTCGAGGGCCTGAGTACGGGGACCCGCTCGGAGGTCGACTACGAGACCCTTCTCGAGGTGGACCCCGAGGTCCTCTTCGTCAGGGGCCACGAGGCAAAGACCCGAGCCGAGTTCGAGGAGACCGTCCTCGCGTTCATGCAGGACCACGAGACGGCGAGTCGAATCACGGCCGTCGAGAACGGCGCCGTCTACCGGGGCGGCCCGATCTACCTCGGGCCGATCCAGCACCTGTCCCTGCTCGAACGGTTTGCCACGCAGCTGTACCCGGAGGCCGTCTCCGACCCACTGTTCGACCGGAACGAACTTTCCGGCATCATCACGGACTGACCGCTCGCGACCACCACGGAATCACTACCCACATGTCCCACCGCGTTCGAACCGCCGTGACGCCGGATTTCGACGGCACCGTTTTCGGGATTGCCGTCGCGAGTGTCCTCCTTGTAGTGGGGGCAGGACTGCTCCAGTTGCGATACGGCGCCTTCGAGATGAGCTTCGAGACGACCGTTCGGGCCCTGTTCGATGAGGCCGTCTGGACCCGACCCCGCGTGCTCGGGACGATCGTCCTGGGGGAGTCACTCGCGGGTCGCTTCGGTCTTGCCGCCGACCTGGCCGAGCTTTCGAACGCCACGATCGTCGTCTGGACGATCCGGATGCCGCGGGTGGTCGTGGGAGCCTTTGTCGGGGTCAACCTCGCGATCTCGGGGGCCATCTTTCAGGCGGTCACCCGGAACGAACTCGCCAGCCCCTACGTGCTGGGCGTTTCCGCCGGTGCCGGGGTCGCCGTGGTGTTCACTATCGTCTTTTCGCTGGGGGCCGCCCTCCTACCGATCGCCGCTGTGGTGGGTGGGACCGGTGCGTTCGTGCTCGTCTATCTTGTCGCCTGGCAGGGTGGTACCACGCCGGTTCGACTGATCCTCGCTGGCATCGTCGTGGCAACGATCTTCAACAGCCTCCAGACGGGACTGTTCTACTTCATCGACAGTAACGGGGCGATGCGAACCGCGGTGTCCTGGCTTGCCGGCTCGCTCGTCGGCGTCGGATGGGAAGCCGGGCGGATCATCGCGATCCCGACACTCCTCATCGCCCCGCTCGCGTTGCTTTCCGCGCGACACCTCGACGTGCTCTTGCTCGGCGAGCGGACGGCCCGCTCACTGGGGATGTCCGTCGAACGGGCCCGGTTTCTCCTCTCGGCGATCGCCATCGTCGCGGCGGCGGTGTCGGTCGCGGTCGCGGGGTTGGTCGGGTTCGTCGGCCTGGTCGTTCCCCACGTCGTCCGGACGTTCGTGGGAAGCGATTACCGCCGGTTGCTCTCAGCCAGCATCTTTGCCGGCCCCGCGCTCGTGGTGACGGCCGACGCAGTCGCCCGACTCGGGCTCCCCGGGACCCAGGTCCCGGTGGGGGTCGTCACTGGTCTCATCGGCGGCCCCTATTTCCTCTACCTGCTCCGCCGGACCGACTCACTCTCGGAGTTCTGACCATGTCACGACAGTATTCACCCGATACGACGGCCTCGCCCGCACCGGAATCAGACACGGAACCTGCGATCCAGGCCGCCGACCTGCGTCTCGGGTACGGCGACGAGATCGTGGTCGACCTTGACCGGATGGTCGTCCCGCGTGGGGCGGTCACCGTACTGGTCGGGCCTAACGGCTCCGGGAAGTCGACGCTTCTGAAGAGCTTTTCCGCCGAACTTGAACCCGATACTGGAAGCGTCCTCCTGAACGGGGCGTCGGTGAACGAACGGCCACCGAAGGAGCTGGCCCAGGAGCTCGGCCTCCTTGACCAGGAAAATACGGCACCCGGCGATCTCACCGTCGAGTCCCTGGTCACCCATGGCCGGTACCCACATCGCAGCTTCCTCGAGGGACTCGACGCCGCAGACAGGCAGGCCATCGATCGTGCGATGAACCTGGCCGGGGTGGCCCACCTCCGCGAGGAACCGGTGGCGGAACTCAGCGGGGGCCAGAAGCAACTCGCCTTCATCGCGATGGTCTTGGCCCAGGAGACCGAGGTCCTGCTGCTCGACGAACCGACGACCCATCTCGACCTCCACCATCAGCTTCGCGTTCTCGAGGTCGTTCGGACACTCAACCGGGATCGGGACGTGACGGTCTGTGTGGTCCTGCACGACCTCCAGCAGGCCGCCCGCTTCGCCGATTACGTGATCGCGCTTCACGACGGGGCGATATACGACTGGGGCCCGCCCTCGACGGTGGTCGACGATGAGCTGCTCGCGGCGGTTTTCGACGTGGAGGCGACGGTGCGTAACGGGGACGTGCCACAGATCGAACCACGCCGGGCCATCGATTGAAATCCACCGAGCTTAGGGCATTCGACCACGTCGGTCGATCAATGAAAGGCCGAATCCTCGTGACCGGCGCGACGGGAACCGTCGGATCCACGGTGGTTCACGTGCTCGAAGACGAGACCGCGACCGTCAGGATCGCGTCTCGACGCCCCGAGGAAGCAAAGGACGCGTTCTCAGCAGACGTCGAGTCCGTGGCGTTTTCCGTCACCGAGCCGGAAACCTGGGGGCAGACCCTCGACGGTGTGGATGCAATCTTCCTGATGCTGCCGCCTGGAACGGGCGTGGATCCGATCCGTGAATTCGTGGATGCGGCCGCACGCGTCGGCGTCGAACACGTCACGTTTCTCTCAATTCTGGGGGCCGAGACGGTGCCGGTCCTGCCACACCGGCGGATCGAACGGCACCTTGCTGCCGCAGCCGTCGAGTTCACGTTCCTCCGTGCGGCCTACTTCGCCCAGAACCTTCTCGATATCCATCGCCCCGAAATCGTCGAACGCGACGAGATCTTCGTCCCTGCTGGGGACGGCGCGATGGGCATCATCGACGCTCGGGACGTCGGGCAGGTCGCAGCGACGGCCCTTGTGGAGCCGGAACACCGGAACCGAGCCTACACACTCACGGGCCCGGAGTCGGTTTCCTTCCACGAGTTGGCACGCGTGGCGAGTGACGTTCTGGAGAGGCAGGTTCGGTATGCCGATCCCTCCGTGGTTCAATTCGCCCGCCGGATGTACGCCCGCGGGATTGCGCCCGGTTTGATCGCGTTCATGATCGCGGAGTATACGGTCACGCGTCTCGGCTGGGCTTCGCGGACGAGCGACACAGTGCAGAACATCCTCGGCCGCGAACCCAGCACGCTCCGGAAATTCTTGGAGGATCACCGTGTCGATCTCCAGGCCGAGTGAGGCATCCCAAACACCGGAGAACCGAATGGTCGAATCGCAACCATAACGGTCGGGCCCTGCGAGTCTTTGGGTATGGAACTGGGCATCATCGGACTCGGGCGCATGGGGCGGATTGTCGTTGATCGGGTCCTCGACGCAGGCCACGACGTGGTTGCCTTTGACATCGACGAGGGGGCCAGGGCCGACGCCGCGAACGCGGGTGCGGAGGTCGTCGAATCGATCCAGGCGGTCCCGAAGGTGCTGGACTCGCGTCGGCACATCTGGCTGATGGTCCCGGCCGGAGATCCGGTCGACGCCGCACTCGACGAACTCGAACCGCACCTCGATCTGGAAGACGTGGTCGTCGACGGCGGGAACTCCCACTTCGAGGACTCGCTCGAGCGGGCCGAGCGGATCGAAGCCCGGTATCTGGACTGCGGGACCAGCGGCGGGCCCGCCGGGGCCGAGGTTGGGTTCTCGCTCATGGTCGGCGGCCCCGAGGAGGCCTACGATTCCCTCGAACCGATCTTCGACGCGGTCGCGACTGGACCGGACGGCCACGAACGCATGGGGCCCGCCGGCACCGGTCACTACGTCAAGATGGTCCACAACGGCATCGAGTACGCGCTCATGCAGGCCTACGGCGAAGGGTTCGAACTGCTCGCCGAGGGTCGCTACGATCTGGATCTCGAGTCCATCGCCCGGACCTGGACCAATGGCGCGGTCGTTCGCTCCTGGCTCCTGGAACTCGCCGAGGAATCCTTTCGGGAGGAGGGCGGGGATCTGGGTGACGTCGCGGATTACGTCGCCGGCGGCTCCACCGGCACCTGGACGGTCCAGGAATCGCTCGAACAGGAGGTACCCCTGCCGCTCATCTACCAGGCTCTCGCGGAACGCTTTTCTTCGCGAGCGGGCCCACGCCTCTCTCGACGGCTGGCCAACCGCCTCCGGTACGGCTTCGGCCGCCACGAGATCGAACGCCAATAGGCGAGCACCGCGCCGACCGGAACGCCCAAAGTGATATCCCTCCTTGCCTGTGTCAATGCAACGCCCAAAGAGCGAAGACGCCGGCTATCGGAACCGGCGGGCGGACGGCGGCGAACCGGCCCTGACCGACCAGCCGATCGAGGCGAGTGCACCCGAGGAATTCGGGCTGGTGCAGGTCTGGTGGGGCGACGGCAAGGGCAAGACCACCGCCGCGATGGGGATGGGCCTCCGGGCCGTCGGCCACGGCTATCGGGTCCACCTGCTGCAGTTCATGAAGGGCGGGACCCAGACCGTCGAGGACACCCGCGGGGAGTACAACGCGATCGCGGCGTTGCCGGGGTACACCTACGAGAACCTGGGCCACTACGGCTGGCACCGCCAGGGGGTTGGCCCCGACGAGGACGAACACAAGCTACAGGCCGAGGCCGGTCTGGACCGGACGCGAGAACTGCTCGCCGGAGCGCAGGCGGCAGATCTGTCGACGCCCTTCGAGTCCGACAGCGACCCCGAAGACGGCGTTCACATGCTGATTCTCGACGAGATCATCTACGCGGCCAATCGCGGGCTGATCGAACCGGACTCGATCATCGATTTGATCGAATCAAAACCCGAATCCCTCGAACTGGTGCTCACCGGCGGTCATGACTCGCCGGATTACCTCGATGGCCACGTCGACCTGATCAGTCACGTCTCACTCGAAACCCATCCATTCGAGGACGGGACGCGAGGACGGAAAGGAACTGAGTACTGAGTCAGGCCAGGAAGCCGCCGATCGCTCCGCCGATGGCGCTGTCGATGGCCATGAAGAGTGCGACGACGAGCGCGAGGAGGAAGACGCTTCCACCGGCCAGGGGCCCCAGGATCCCGAACCCGATTGATCCGAAAATCGTCACGAGTACTGCGAGGAGCATGGAGAGCAAAATCCCGCCGATGGCCCCGGC